>CAXTUK010000077.1:0-9357 GCA_964247395.1 uncultured Acetobacteraceae bacterium | reverse complement strand
AGCCGATCGGCAACTACCTGTTCTCCGGCCCGACCGGCGTCGGCAAGACCGAGGTCGCCAAGCAGCTCGCCTCCACGATGGGCATCGAGCTGATCCGCTTCGACATGAGCGAATACATGGAGCGGCATTCGATCAGCCGCCTGATCGGCGCACCGCCCGGCTATGTCGGGTTCGACCAGGGCGGCTTGCTGACCGACAGCATCGACCAGCACCCGCATGCGGTGCTGCTGCTCGACGAGATCGAGAAGGCGCACCAGGACCTGTACAACATCCTTCTGCAGGTGATGGACCATGGCAAGCTGACCGATCACAACGGCAAGGTGATCGATTTCCGCAACGTCATCCTGATCATGACGACGAACGCGGGCGCGTCGGATCTGGCGCGCGAGGCGATCGGGTTCGGCCGCACCGGGCGCGAAGGGGAGGACGAGGAGGCGATCAAGCGCCTGTTCACCCCCGAGTTCCGCAACCGGCTCGACGCGACGATCACCTTCGCCGGACTGACCCCGGAGATCGTCGGACGCGTGGTCGAGAAATTCGTCATGCAGCTCGAGGCGCAGCTCGCCGATCGCAACGTGACGATCGAACTGTCCTCGTCGGCCAAGGAATGGCTCGCCGAGCGCGGCTACGACAGGAACTACGGCGCCCGGCCGCTGGCCCGCGTGATCCAGGAGCATATCAAGAAGCCGTTGGCCGAGGAGCTGCTGTTCGGCAGACTGGTCAATGGCGGCGCAGTGAAGGTCGGGATGAAGGACGGCGCGCTCGATTTCGAGTTCGCGCAGGCCAGCACGCCGGCGCGGCCGGACGGCGACGAGGGGTCCTCGGAGCAGGAACGCGAAGCGGTCGAGTAGGCGGCTCGACCGCTTGCCTCGGGCGAGCGTCGTCGTCCCGACCTACAATCGGGCGTATTGCCTGCCGGCCACGCTGAATGGGCTCGCTCGGCAGACCCACCCGGATTTCGAGGTCGTGGTTGTTGCCGGTCCGTCGACCGACGAGACCGAGATGGTGCTCGATCGGTTCCCCCGAGCCCGGGTGGTGCGTTGTCCGGCCGCCCGGGTGGGGCTTGCGCGCAATCTCGGGGCGGCCGCCGCGAGCGGCGAGATCGTGGCTTTCACCGATGACGACGCGGTGCCGCGGCCCGAATGGCTGGCGCTGCTCTGCGCCGCCTTCGAGGACCCCGACGTGGACGCGGCCGGCGGCTTCGTGTGGGATCCTGCCGCCGAGGCGATGCAATGGCGGCTGTGCACCTCGACACGGACGGGCGTGGTCGAGACCGACGCGACGGGTCCTGTGTCGCGCTATCTCGGACGGGGCGCGGATCCGTTCCTCTACCTGCCCGGCTGCAACATGAGCGTGCGGCGATCGCGTCTCGCCGACCATGGCGGCTTCGACGAGGCGCTGTCGTCGATCTACGAGGACACCGATCTTTGCCTCGGGATCGTCGACGCGGGGCGCCGGATCGCGGTGCTGGCCGAGGCCCTGGTCGATCACGGCTTCGCGGCCAACGCGACCCGTGGCGAGGACGGCGCAGTGAGCGATCCCAGCCGCCTGGTGCACAGCTATGCGGTGTTCATCGCCCACAACCCGCCGCCCGGCGCGGACCGCGCCGCGGTCGAGCATCTGACCCGGGAGCATGCCGCCCATTGGCGGGCGACGGGACGCTGGCTGCACGACATCGGCAAGCTCGACCCGTCGCGGCGCGACATGTTCCTACGGCGTGTGGACGAGGCGGAAGCGGCGGGCCTTGCCGATGGCGCAGCGATCCGTCGGCGGCACACCTTCCCGGAGCCGGACCATTCTGCGTTCCTGAAGTTCCGGGCCGGTCACGGTCCTCCACCGGAGGCGGCGAAGCGTGTGAGCGCCTCCTCCGCCGCCGGCAACCTGGTCCAGCCGGCCAGACGAACATTGAGGTTGACGTCCTTCCAGCGCTGATTGTCCTGCGGCGCTTTCAACCTTTCGAAGTTGAAGAACATCGCGTCGACGAAACGTCTTATCCGTCGGGCGTTGCCGCTGTCCTCCGGCCAGGCATAGGCGGCCATCACCTCGCCGACGGCGATCGTCTCGACCGATTGCCCCGCCGCGACCAACGTTGGATAGCTGGCGTGATCCAGCTCGGCCGGCAGATAAGACTCGAGCAAGGCAGGCGTGGCCGGGATGGCAACGAAATGAAGGCCCAGCGCCTTGACCGTCTGCGGCGGGATCGTCGCGATCGCGTCGACCGGCTTGCCGCTGTAGAAGATCATCGCCGAGATCTCGCGTGTCACCATCTTCACGGTCGCCGTGTTGTTGTTGTCGTGCTGCAGATCGGGCTTGATGCCGAGCATCCTGAACAGACGCGTCACGATGATGGCGGACCATGACCCGGAGGGGCCGATGTTGACCTTCCTGCCAGCGAGATCCTGCAGGGTCTGGACGTCGGCATGCGCGATCACGTGCAGCTCGGCATCGTACAGCTTGGCGATGTAACGGATCATCTTCTCGGCGGTGGGAAGTCTCTGCTCCTCCTTGAGCAGGACGAACAGGTTCGATGGAAAGAACGCGACGTCCACGCCGCGAAGGAACAGCAGGTCCTCGGCGTCCTGATAGCCATTCTGGCCGACGATCGGCAGGACACGCAGCGTCGTGCCGTCATCGAGAGCATTGGCCAGGTCGACGGCGAAACGGATCGGAATGCCGGGGAGCTCGCTGCCGAGGACTCCCACGGTCTCGGCGTTCTTGAACGCCGCTTCCGCGCGGTCATTCGGCTGGATCGTGCCGGCCGGGGCTGCCGCCTGCCGAGCGGGCGTCGGCTCGGAGAGCAACGTTGCCGAGCCGAGAGCCAGAAGCTCGCGTCGTCCCGTCAGGGTCATGGCGGATACTCCGGTCTGTCGGCGCCGAACTCAGGGCGCCTGGACGGTTTCGTCGTTCTCGATCGTGCGCAGCCGTTTCAGCCGGCTGACGGCCTGCCTGTCACCGAGTTCCGAGGCGCGTCGATACCAGTTGGCGGCGCGGACCGGGTCCGGGCTCAAGCCGACGCTCCCGATCGATGCCAGAACCGAAGGATCGAACGTGCCGCCCATGTCGAGTGCCCCGAGAGCCGATCCTGACCCGGCGGCGACCTGGTAGAGCAGCCGTGCGCCGGAAACATCGCCCTTCTGCAACAACAGATCGCCCTTGGCGATGTAGACGTTCGCCGGCGCGAGCGGCCTGGATTGCGCGGCCGGGCCGGCCGTCGTCGCGATCTTCGCGGGCGGGGGCGGCCCGAACTGCGCGGCCGGCCCGGCCGTTCTCGCGACCTTCACCGGCGCGATCCTGCTCGCGGCCTTCTCGGCGGTTCCGCCGACCGGCGCCGCCGGTCGCGATCCGCCGGACGCCTGGACGCTTCGCTTCGCTGCCGGACCCGGCGCCGGAACCGCGATGCGGGTCGACGACGCCACATCGAAAGTGTGCGCTCGCACGATGCCTCTCGGTCCGGCTTCGAAGAACCAGGTGGTGGCGGCGATCATCACCAGCGCGGCCGCCCCGCCTGCCGCGGTGACGATCTTCAGGGCCGACAGCCGGCGGGAGCGCGAAACGCTGCGCGCTCGCATGTCCTGATACCGTCGAAACGCCGCTTCCCGATCTGCCTGTTGTCCGCTCGAAACGAACGGCAACGTCGCAGCCAGCGATTCCACCGCCGGTGGCAATACCGCAGCGAACGACGCTGCGGCCGTCGCCGCGCCGTCGTCGAGGTCGAGCATCGTGACCGGCAGCACTTCCGGACCGGAGCGTGCGGCCGCCATCGCAGAGGCCGAACCCTCGGGTCCGACGAACACGATCCTCAGATGCTCGCCGGCCCGGCAGGCCGCTTGGAGGTAACGCCACGCGGCCGGCTGCAGGTCGTGGCCGCCGCCGATCAGGAAGACGGTGACCTCTTTCGCATCGTGGCGCGCAATGAGCGACAGGAAGGCCTGCTCGACCCCGGCGTCCGGCGACGCGCTCGATGTCTGACCGACCAGATCGGCGACGCTCAGGTCGCCTTGCGCCGCCGACAGGATGCGAACGATCCGGACGCCCGGTCCGGCCAGGCTGTTCTCCACGGTCGCGAGCAGCCCCTCGCGTTCCGGCCAGCCCACGCCGTGGGTGATCCGCACATGCGAACGGGACACGATGCGTCGCAGCAGATCACGTTGCAGGTCAGGAAGGACTGGCATTCCATGCTCCGTCGCATGCCCGGTCAACCTGCGTTGCTGATCCTCCCGCAGCCTCGCCCCCATCTAGCTGTCAGGGTTCTGCCGACGACGGAAACGACAATTCCGCATTGACGCTGAACCGTCATTAATTGGACCCGTCTCAGACGACGGTTTCGTAACACCGACCGTCCGCGTTGTGAAGGACAGAAACGGTTGGACTTCGGCGCTGCAACAACGTTGCCGCCGAGGACCCTGGACCCGGAGTATCACGGGAGCGCTATAGTATTGTTTCCGATACGTTCACCGCCCCTGAGGCATCGGCTGAGCTGACGCATGAGCAAGTCTGGCGTTCCTGACCCGCGCCCACGTGTCGGCCGACAGGAACGCGAGCAGCGCCACGAGAACGAGGATCACGAACCCGAACAGACCGGAGCCGGCGTGGATCGCTTCGGCGGCGCCGAGCGGGCCGGCGACGGTGCCGAGGCCGTAGAGCAGCAGGAGTTCGCTGATCACCTCGGCCGGCGGCGCGTTGCCGGACTGGCTCGTGACCAGGCCGACGCCGACGCCGTAGAGCGGGTATTGCGCGAAGCCGAACAGGCCGAACAGCACGATGATCCAGATCGAGCCCATGCCGTAGAGGGCGAGCTGCAGCGGGACGCTGGTAGCGAGACCGACGGCGATCGCCAATCCAAGGATCAGCCGCCGATCGACCTTGCGGGATACGAGCATGCCGATCGGACCGTACGCGAGCGCGCCGCCGACGCTGTTGGCGGCCAGCATGTAGGTGTCCTCGCGCACGCTCAGGCCGGCGTTGATGCCGTAGACAGGACCGAGACCACCGATCGCGCCGGTGATCACGCCTGCGGCGAACACGTCGATCGAGCCGAACGGCGACCGGCGCCAGAGCCGCCGGAAGCGGAGCCGGTAGCGTGGCACCGGCCTGGGCTTGCCGTCCGGCCGGGTGAGCAGGATCGGCAGACAGGAGAGCGCGATCGACGCCACCATCAGGATGAACGGCGCGGCGCCGGCTGGATCGATCAGGTCGAGGCTCAGGGTGCCGCCGAGGGAAGCGAGGAGGCTGACGATGAAGTAGGTGGCGAAGGCCGGCCCGCCGCCGGTGCGCTCGATGATCCAGCTCTCCACGATGGCGGACAGCCCGCCGTAGCAGAATCCGATCAGCAACCGGAGCAGGATCCAGAGCGTGTCGCTCTCGTCGACGAGCAGGCACAGCGCGCAGACAGAGCTCGCGGCGGTCAGGATCAGAAAGGCGCGCAAATGGCCGAACTGGTGCAGGAGCCGACCGATCAGCAGGGTTCCGAGCACGAAACCGGTCGACCAGGAGGCGGAGTAGAGGCCGACCGAGCGCATCGACGCGCCATGCGCGTGGCCGAGCAGCGGCAGCAGGATGCCCTGCAGATTGGTGCCGAACACCAGCAGGCCCATGCTCAGCAGGATCGGCCAGAGCAGGAGGATGGCGTTCACGGGCGGTCCTCCGGCCTAGTCGAGGGAGCGCCTGGCCACCTCGATCGCGTCCAGCGCCTCCCCCGACGCCTTGGGGATCTGCGGGTCGAGCCGTTCCAGCGCATCGACGATCGCCTCGATCACCACCAGCCTCGCATACCACTTGTGATCCGCAGGCACGACGAACCAGGGCGCGTCGGGTGACGCGGTATGGCGGATCGCCTGCTCGTAGGCGTGCTGGTAGGCGTCCCAGTGCGAACGTTCGGCGAGATCTAGGGGGCTGAACTTCCAGTTGCGCTGGGGATCATCGAGGCGCGCGAGCAGTCGATCGCGCTGCTCCTCCTTCGAGATGTGGAGGAAGAACTTGAGGATCGCGACGCCCTGGTGCGCGAGATAGCGCTCGAAGGCCACGATGTCGTCGAAGCGGGTGCGCCAGAACGCCTCGCCGCGCTCGCGCGACGGCGCGTGGCGGGACGGCAGATGCTGGGCATCGAGCAGCGAGGGGTGCACCCGGCAGGTCAGCACCTCCTCGTAGTGGCTGCGGTTGAAGATGGCGATGCGGCCTCGCTGAGGTGCTGCCGCGTGCACGCGCCAGAGATAATCGTGCGCGAGCTCCACCGGCCCCGGCTGCTTGAACGAGGTCACGTCCACGCCCTGCGGGTTCACGCCCGACATGACGTGCTTGATGGTGCCGTCCTTGCCGCCGGCATCCATGGCCTGGAAGACGACCAGCATTGCATGGCGTGCCTCGGCCGCCAGCAGCACCTGCAGTTCCGACAGTCTCGCCTTGGCCTGCTCGACCCGCTCCTGGCCGTCCTCCTTGTCGAGACCGGATTTCCGGGCGGCGGGGTGATCGGCGAGAGCGAAGCTGCCGCCGTCGGTGACGCGGATTGGCCCGAGGAGAGCCGAGCGTTGGAGAGCCGAGCGTCCGGTCACGCCGTCCGTTTGATCGCGAGCGGCCCGGGCGCCTGGCAGGTCGGCATCAATTCGATCCGGTTGACGTTCATCCGTGGCGGCAGGCCGATCACCCAGGCGACCGTCTCGGCGATGTCGGAGGGCGTCAGCGGATCGGTCCCCGCATAGATCTTCGCCGCCGCCTCGTCGCTGCCGAGACGGACGGCGCTGAACTCGCTGCCGCCGACCAGGCCCGGCTCGATGTCGGTGCTGCGGACGTTCGTTCCCACCAGATCCGCCTTCAGATTGAGCGTGAACTGGCGGACGAACGCCTTGGTGGCGCCATACACGTTGCCGCCCGGATACGGGTAGGTGCCGGCGGTGCTGCCGAGATTGACGATATGTCCCCGGTCGCGCTCGACCATGCCGGGCAGCAGCGCATGCGTCATCCGGATCAGGCCGGTGATGTTGGTGGCGACCATCGCCTCCCAGCCCTCGAGCGAGGCCTGCTGGGCCGGCTCGACGCCGCGGGCAAGGCCGGCGTTGTTGACCAGCACGTCGATCTCGCGCCAGCCCTCGGGCAGCGAGCTGGGCAGTCGCGCGACCGCCTCCGGTTGCGTCACGTCGAGCGGCCAGGCCAGCAATCGCTCGCCGAGTTCGTCGGCGAGGGCCTCGAGACGCTCGGCACGGCGGCCGGTCGCGACGACCCGGTGTCCATCCGCGATCAGCCGCCGCGCGATCGCGTCACCGAAGCCCGACGTGGCTCCGGTGACGAGGATGGTGCCGGCCGCCATCACTGCAGCTCGACGGTTACCGGGATGTTGTTGCGCGTCGCCTTCGAGTAGGGACAGACCTCGGCGTGCGCCTTGTCGGCCAGTTCCTGCGCCACCGAACGCTCCACGCCCTCGATCTTCGGCTTGAGCACCACCGACAGCTTGAAGTCGTTGTTCTCGGTGTGCAGCGTGACCTCGGCGGTGACGGTGATCTGTTCCGGCTTGACGTGATGCGACGCACTGAGCGCGATCAGCGCCTGGCCGTAGCAGGCGGAATAGCCGGCGGCGAAAAGCGCTTCCGGGTTGGTCGCACTCGGCTTGCCCGGCGTGCCGTCGGGTTTCGGCATTGCGAGGTCGAAATGGATCACCCCGTCGGCGGAGGTGACGTGGCCGTTGCGGCCGGCAACCGTGGTGGCGCTGGTGGTGAAGCTCATGATGTCCGCTCCTCGCTCTTGGCTGGGCTCTCGGCTGCTTCGAACGCTGCGGGGCCGCCACGGTTGTCGAGGCCGAGGCGCTCGGCGAGCGCGTCCTGCGTCGCGAGCAGGCGGCCATCCGGCCCGTAGAGCCGCAGGTCGAGCCAGACCGAGCCCGGCAGCAGCTCGCAGGCCCGCCGCATGGCGGCCTCCTCGGTGCCGAAATGCTCGCGTCGATCCGGCGGCCTCGCATGGGCTGGAACGAGCCGTCCGGACTTGCCGGCGGGATCGGGAATGCCGGGAACCGAACTGGTCAGGTAGGCGAGCGTGTAGGCCACGGCCGACCTCCTCGCGCCCGGCCGGTTCTCAGCCGAGCGCCTCGAGGATCGCCGGGCCGCCGCTGACGCCGAACTCGCCGGGCGGCTCGACCGCCAGATGGACGATGCGGCCATCGTCGACGATCATCGCGTAGCGCTGGCTGCGCACGCCCAGGCCACGCGAGACGAGGTCGAGCTCCAGACCCAGCGCCCGGGTTAGCAGGCCGCTGCCGTCGGCCAGCATGACGATGATGCCCTCCGTGCCCTGGTCCTCCGCCCAGGCCTTGAGCACGAACGGATCGTTCACCGCGACGCAGGCGATCTCGTCGACGCCCTTCGCCCTGATCGCGTCCGCATGCTCCATGACACTCGGCAGATGCTGCGCGCTGCAGGTCGGCGTGAAGGCGCCGGGGACCGCGATCAGCACGATCCTGCGGCCCTGGAAATGGCTGGCGGTCTGGACCGGCTCCGGACTGCCATCGGTCACGAGCGTGACGGTGGCATCGGGCAGCGTGTCACCTGGCTTGACGGTCATGCTGTGTTCCTCGTGTCGGGCCCTACGCTAGACCGAAGCCTGGAGTCCGTCACGCGCTTGCACCACCTCGCGCGCGAGCCACATGGCTGGGATGTCACAGACCACCTGGGACGATGATGACGACTGGCGGCTGGCCGGACACCTCCTCGTCGCGACGACGGCGCTCACCAGCGAGCCGTTCGCGCAGAGCGTCGTGCTGATGTGCGCGCATTCGGCGAGCGACGGCGCGATGGGGATCGTGATCAACCGGCGGCTCGCCGAGCCAGGGATCGGCAACCTGCTCGACCAGCTCGGGATCGAGCCGACCACGCCGCGCCGCCATATCGAGCTGTGCGCCGGCGGTCCCTGCGACACGTCGCGCGGCTTCGTCCTGCACAGCGCCGACTGGCAGGGCGACGGCAGCCTGGTGATCGACGAGACGATGTCGCTGACCGCGAGCCTCGATGTGCTCAAGGCGCTCGCCGAGGGCGAAGGCCCGAAACTCGCGCTGCTGGCGCTCGGGCATGCCTTGTGGGCGCCCGGCCAGCTCGAGCGCGAGATGGAGGAGAACGCCTGGCTGACGGTGCCGGCGACCGAGCAGATCGTATTCGACCGCGATCACGACACCAAGTGGCGGCGATCGCTGGCGATGCTGCGGATCGATCCGATCCTGCTCTCCGGGCAAGCCGGTCACGCCTGAGCGAGCCAGCGCACCTTCCGGGATGCGCTGACGTTGACCAGTCAAGGGAACACAAGGTCCTCAGGACCAGGAGACCAACTATGCGCAGGTTTGTAATCGCAGGCGTGACGGTGATCGGGCTCACGGGAGCGGCA
>CAXTUK010000076.1:3102-9393 GCA_964247395.1 uncultured Acetobacteraceae bacterium | reverse complement strand
AACTACAGCAGCTCCATCTGCGCGGGTTTCGGCGAGAGGCGCCGGAGCAGCACGCCGGTGTCGATGTCGCGTCCCGGACGGTGGTCGGCGGCGAGGATGAAGGGCGCCAGCTTCGCGACCGACAAGCGCAGCCTGGCCAGGTCGTCGGTGCGCAGGCGGCGATGGCGCCTGGCGGCGATGATGCGGTCCACCGACTTCACGCCGAGGCCCGGCACGCGAAGCAGCGCCTCGCGGCTCGCCGTGTTGACGTCGACGGGGAACCGGTCGCGATGCTCGAGCGCCCAGGCGAGCTTGGGGTCGATCGCGAGCGGCAGGTTGCCGGTCGCCCCGGTGGGCAGTTCGCCCAGCTCGAAGCCGTAGAAGCGCAGCAGCCAGTCGGCCTGGTAGAGCCGGTGCTCGCGCAGCAGGGGCGCGGCCTTGGCGGGAAGTGCCGCGCTCGCGTCGGGGATCGGGCTGAAGGCGGAGTAGTAGACCCGCCGCAATCCGTAGCCGGCGTAGAGATTGGTGCTCATCCCGAGGAGGGCGGCATCCGGGCTCGCGTCGGCGCCGACGATGACCTGCGTGCTCTGTCCGGCCGGCGCGAAGCGCGGCGGCCTGGCGCCGCGATGGCTGGTGTCCTTCGACGCGTCGATGGCGCTGCGCATGCGGCCCATCGAGCGCCGGATCTGCGGCAGGTTCTTCTCCGGCGCGAGCGCGTGCAGCGCGCCTTCGGTCGGCAGCTCGACATTGATCGACAGGCGGTCGGCCCAGCGCCCGGCCTCGGCCAGCAGGGCCGGATCGGCATCGGGAATGGTCTTGAGGTGGACGTAGCCGCGAAACCCATGCATTACCCGAAGCGTGCGGGCGACATCGACAACCCGCTCCATGGTGTAGTCCGGGTCGCGAATGATGCCGGACGACAGGAACAGGCCCTCGATGCAGTTGCGCCGGTAGAAGCCGAGCGTCAGCCTGACGACCTCGCCCGTGGTGAAGCGGGCGCGCCGGACGTTCGAGGAACGCCGGTTGATGCAGTAGACGCAGTCATAGATGCAGGAATTGGTCAGCAGGATCTTGAGCAGGGAGATGCAGCGCCCGTCCGGCGCGTAGGCGTGGCAGATGCCCATGCCCTCGGTGGAGCCGACGCCGTCCGCCTTGCCCTTCGAGCTGCGCGTCTCGGTGCCGCTCGACGCGCAGGACGCGTCGTATTTCGCCGCGTCGGCGAGGATCTCGAGCTTGGTCAGCAGGTCCATTGCAGGCGAGGGTCCCGGCTCGTTGCCGCCCCGTCAAGTGGTGGCGGCCCGACGATGCCGCCAGGAGTCAGTCTCGACATCGAGATGGCGGCGCGTGCATCGTCCAGCCGAGCGCCAGCGCCAGCATCCGCAGAGCAGCTCCGCACACCGCCCCGACGATCGCGGACCAACCGGGCGGGACACCGGCCGCGGTCAGCAGCCGAAAAGCCGTCGCCGCCAGCAGGGCCGCGGTGACGTAGATCTCCTTGCGGGCGAGGACGGTCTGGCGTCCAGCCAGGGCATCGCTGACGATGCCACCGAACGTTGCGGTCACTGCGCCCAGGATAATCGACGGCACGATGCCGACCCCGGCGGTTTGCGCCTTCAGTGCTCCGACCACGGCATAGCAACCGATGCCGGCCGCTTCGAGGACTGTCACGATCGTCGTCGATCGCCCCCGCACTTCGACGAACCAGACGAATGAGGACGCCAGGACGCAAGATTCGACGTAGAGCGGGTTCACCACCCAGAAGACAGGGCTGCGATCAGCAGGTCGCGCAGCGTGCCGCCGCCGATCGCAGCCACCACCGCCAGCAGGACGGTCGCGACCAGATCAGTGCTCGACCGCCGCGAGAGGATGGCGCTGCTCGTCGCGAAGGTCCCGACACCGGCGTAGTCGAGGAGCGACGTCAGCACGGTTGGCGGGTGCTGTTCAGCCCTTCGCCCGCCAACCAAGCTCGGCGAGCAGGTCCGGCAGGCCGGTCAGGGTCGGCAGCGTTGCGTCGGCCGTGTAGTCGGACAATGGCTTGCGATAGGTGCCGCGATCGATCCAGATGCAGCGGAACCGCTGGTCCCGCGCGGCGACGTGGTCGAGACCGGGGCTGGCACAGACATGCACCATCCGGTCGTAGCCGATGCCGAGCGTGGACAACGCATGCTCGAAGATGAGCCGCGACGGCTTGTAGGCGCGGGCCTGCGCCGCGGTGATGACGTGATCGACATGGCCGCCGAGCTGGTCGACGTTCCCGGCGATGAGATCGTCATCGGTATTGGAGATGATGGCGATCCGCCATCCGCCTGCCTTGAGTGCTGCCAGCGTCGCGAGCGTTTCCGGGAACGGGATGAAGCCGGGTATGGCGGCGACGAGTTCCTGGCCGTCCGCCGCCGAGGCATCGACGCCGAGTTCGCCGAGCGCCAGGCGAAACGCCGACGCCGCGACCTGACGGAAACTCCTGAAGGGAGCCTCCTCCAGCTCGCTCTCGTGCTGGTCGTAGATCTGAACGATCGCCTCAGGATCGGCGTCCGCGCCCTTTGCCTCGATCACCCGGGCGGCGACCTCCTTCAGGCCCTCGTCCCATTGGACCAGCGTGCCGTAGCAGTCGAACGTCAGCCATTCAGGGCGGTCGCTTGGTTTGATCGTCATGCGTGTTGATCGGTCTAGGCGGCCGGCTTGAGGACCACCTTCGTCCAGCCCTCGTCGCGCGCGTCGAAATGTTGGTAGGCGTCGGGCGCCTCCCCCAGACCGAGCCGATGCGAGATGATGCGCGACGGCGTCGCCTTGCCGACGTGGATCAGGTCGCGGAGGCGGCGATTGTAGGCTTTCACGTTCGCTTGCCCGGTGCGGATCTGCTGGCCCTTGAACCAGAACGCACCGAAGTCGAACGCCATCTTGCCCTGTCTGGCCAATTCGTCGGGACCGCCGGGGTCCTGCGGCACGAAGACGCCGACGACGCCGATGCCGCCCGTGGCCTTGGTGGAGGCGACGAGGCTGTTCATCGTCGCGTGGTTCGCTTCCTTGCCGTGCCGGTCGCAGCACTGATAGCCGACGCACTCGCAGCCGCGATCGGTGCCGCGGCCACCGGTCTGGCCGAGGATTTCCTCGACCGGGTCGCAACGACGTGTGTCGACCGGGATCGCGCCCAGCTCCTTGGCGAGCGCCAGGCGATCATCAAGCGCGTCGATCACGAAGACGCGGGACGCTCCCTTGATCGCCGCCGAGTGGGCCGCCATCAGGCCGACCGGGCCGCCGCCGTAGATCGCGACGGTCTCGCCGGGCAGCAATCCGGCGAGCTCGGTGCAATGCCAGCCGGTCGGGAAGATGTCGGACAGCATGACGTAGTCGTCCTGCTTCTCATCTGCATCCGGCGGCAGTTCCAGGCAATTGAAGTCGGCATAGGGAACGCGCAACAGCTCGGCTTGGCCACCCTCGTAGGGACCCATCTCGGCAAAACCATAGGCGGCGCCGGCGGTGCCGGGATTGCAGGTCAGGCAGAATCCGGTCAGGCCCTTCTCGCAGTTCTCGCAGAAGCCGCAACCGACATTGAACGGCAGGCATACCCAGTCGCCCTTCTTGACGCGATCGACGCCGCTGCCGACCTCGATCACCTGGCCCAGGTTCTCGTGCCCGAAGATCCGCCCCTTCTCGAAGCTCGTTCGCCCCTCGTACATGTGCAGATCGGAGCCGCAGATGTTGGTCGTGGTCATGCGCACCATCGCATCGGTGGGCTTCTCGATGCGGGCGTCAGGAACGTTGCCGACGCTCACGTCGCGCGGACCGTTATAGACCACGGCTTTCATCGTTCGTTCTCCATCCCTGGACTAGACGCACGGGGACGGTAGTCCACCGACCCCGGTCGGGATAGGGACCAGTGCGAACACATTAAGGTGCGCGCCGTGGACCGAGCGGTTCCTTTTTCCCGGTGCGTACGGCTTCAGGTCGCGTGGGCGTCGGGTGGGGCGAGCATGTCCTGGGGCAGCCAGACGTTGGTCACCTGCCAGCCGTGGCCGCCGGTGAAGACCATCCGGACACGGACCGGCGGCTGGCGCGGGTCGTCGCTGACGCGCAGCAGGGCCTGGAAGCTCTCGGGGCCGGTGAAGAACGCCCAGGCCAGCATGCGCCGCGCCTGATCGAGAGCGCCGCCCGCGTGCGGTGGGCCAGCCCGGAACATCGCCTCGACATGCTCGGGGTCGCAATCCTCGTCGACGACCTTGGAGACCGCGGCGCTGGCGAAGCTTTCGCCGAACTCCGGCAGCTCGTCATCGGCGGCCGTGGACGAGATGCTCGCGGGCTTGACCGCCGCCGTGGTTGCGACGGTGGGCACGGCGGTCGGGGGCGCGTTGCCGGTCAGCTCGTCCTTGAGGCCGTCGCGCACCTTCAGCCAGTCGATCTCGGCGCGCAGCGAGGCCAGGTCGTGCGAACGGAATGCGACGCTCATGCGCCAGAGCGCGACGTAAGGAGATGCGGCGTAGACGACGAGGGCGCACATGGTCAGCGTGGCGGCTGCCGAGGCGCCATATCTGCTCAGACGTCCCGACTGGCGCGCCATGCCCGATCCCCCACACCCCGCGATACTTGAACATGACTCGTGCGGGTTAATGCAAGTTGTAAGCGAGCCTGTTACGCGAATGTCCGGTTACTGGTTCCGGCCTTCCAGGCGGCATGACCCTCGGAGCGGAGCCGGCAGGCCGGGCAGGCGCCGCAGCCGCGGCCCCAGTCGTGGCGCGGTTCGCGGGCGCCGAGATAGCAGGTGTGGGTGTCCTCGCGGATCAGCTCGACCAGCGCCGCGCCGCCCAGCCGGTCGGCCAGCGCCCAGGTCTCGGCCTTGTCGAGCCACATCAGCGGCGTCTCGACCACCACGCGTCGTTCGGTGCCGAGATTGAGTGCGACCTGCAGCGCCTTGATCGTGTCGTCGCGACAGTCGGGGTAGCCGGAATAATCGGTCTCGCACATGCCGCCGACGAGGCGGGTGACCCCGCGCCTGCAGGCGAGTGCGGCGGCGTAGGTCAGGAACAGCAGGTTGCGGCCGGGCACGAAGGTGCTCGGCAGGCCCTGCGCGGTCGTCTCGATCGCGAGGTCGGCCGTCATCGCGGTCCCGCCGAGCGCGGCCAGGCCGGCCTCGATGTCGAGCAGGTGGTCGGGGCCGAGCTTGCCGGGAAAGGCGGCGCCGAGGCGGTCGCGGATCCCGGGGCGGCAGTCGAGCTCGACCCGGTGGCGCTGGCCGTAGAAGAAGCCCAGCGTCTCGACGCGGGCGTAGCGCTCGAGCGCCCAGGCGAGACAGGTCGTGCTGTCCTGGCCGCCGGAGAACAGCACCAGCGCCGCCGCGACCCGTTCGACGTCGCCCCTCATGTCTTCCCCCGTCGAGCTTCCCATCTGCTTGCCATGGACCACGACTTCACCGAAAGCGAGATCCAGCGCTACGCGCGCCACATCCTGCTGCCGGAACTCGGCGGCGAGGGACAGGCGAAGCTGCGGCGGGCCCGGGTGCTGGTGATCGGCGCCGGCGGCCTGGGTTCGCCGCTCGCGCTCTACCTGGCGGCGGCCGGCATCGGCACGATCGGGCTGGTCGACGACGACCGGCTCGAACTGTCCAACCTGCAGCGGCAGGTGCTGCACGACACGGCCTCCGTCGGGCGCAACAAGGCCGAGAGCGGCCGCGACCGGATCGCCGCACTCAATCCCGGCGTGCGGACGGAGGTGCATCCCGTTCGCCTCGACGCCGGCAACGCCGCCGGGCTGATCGAGGGCTACGACCTGGTCTGCGACGGCACCGACAATTTCGCGACCCGGTTCCTGCTCGCCGACGCCTGCGCGCTCGGCGCGCGCACGCTGATCTCGGCGGCGGTGCTCCGCTTCGAGGGGCAGTTGTCGACGTTCGCGCCGCACCGGGGCGGCCCCTGCTACAGATGCCTGCATCCGGAGCCGCCGCCGGCCGGACTGATCCCGTCCTGCGCCGAGGCGGGCATCCTCGGCGCGGTGACCGGGGTGATGGGCTGCCTGCAGGCGACCGAGGCGATCAAGGAGATCGCCGGCATCGGCGAGAGCCTGTCCGGGCGGCTGCTGCTATGGGACGCGCTGGCGAGCCGGATGCGAACCATCGCCCTGCCGCGCGACGGCGCCGGACTGCGCGGCCTGATGGACAGCTTTGCCGCCGCCGTCAGCCTGGCGCTGCAGCACGGCGCGCCGCTCGAGGAACTCGTCGACAGTTTTGCCGGCGCCCGCTTCGGCCCGGCCGGGGGCGGGGGGGGGGGGCCCGCGGGGGGGGGGGGGCCCCCGCCGGGGGGGGCGCGGGTGGGGGGCCCCCGC
>CAXTUK010000076.1:0-3092 GCA_964247395.1 uncultured Acetobacteraceae bacterium | reverse complement strand
AGGTGGCGGCCGCCACCTCGCTCGTCGAATACGTGTTCCGCGCCCTCGCCGCCGCCTATCTCGGCCGCACCCTCGAACCGCCCGAAATCGCCGCCCCACCCACGCCGATCGAAAACCGCACGCCGTTGCTGCCGCTCGACTGGCCGGAGAACGTCGCCGCCCAGGGCCCGGCGGCGCGGCGGCGGGCGTTTCGAGTGGTGGGGTGAGAGGAAGGCAGGCCGAGATCTGCATCGGCCCTCCGAAGCGCGACGGAGCCTGGTGTAGAATGGCCGCCGATCGGTCGTCCCCTGCTTCAGAGGCGTCGCCTGATTCGGAAGGCGCAGGTCAGGGTGGCGACCATGGTGCGGACAAAACACGATCGGTCGCTGCAGCCACTGGCATCTTTAGACATCATTTGAGGTCTCAGCCGTCAAGACTTGGCTGGCCGATGGCCTCCATCGCTGTTCGTTACGCGCTGTTCGGCGGCGTGGCGGTCTGTGGCAATCTCGGAACCCAGGCGATCGTCGCATCGCAAGTTCCTGGAGACCCACTCGTTGCGTCGATCGTCTGTGGCACAGGAGCAGGGTTTGTCATCAAATACATACTGGACAAGCGGTGGATTTTTCGTGATCCGGTCGAGCGGCGTGGGCGAGAGATAAGGAAGATCGCGCTATACGGGTTATTCAGCGTTCTGACGACGTTAATATTTTCGGGCGGCGAGACAATAGCCTGGCTCTGCTGGCGAACGGACACGGCGAAATACCTCGGTGCAGCGCTGGGTCTGTTGATCGGCTACGTGATCAAATACGTGCTTGACCGCCAGATTACGTTCCGGACGGCCACATCATCCCGCAGGTCCACCGCGCGAGGGGAGTGATGGAGGGATGTCAACCTCAATTGATTATGACGAACGGTTCGCGTCGACTGATGACCGCGATCGCGCGGTGAACAAGGGGTTCAAACGGAAATTTCAGCATGGGACTGCCATCGTTAAGCGGCAGTGAGCTGCCCAGTTCAAATGCCGCGATTGCGAGGAGGATTGGCAAGCGGAACGAAGACGACGGCACAACACCGCAGGCCGGCACGCCGAGGCGCCTTGCGACCGACAGCAGCGCCAGAAGCGACGTCATCTGGATCAACGTGACGAACCGGACGACGTCCGCGGCCACGACAAGCAACGTCAGGGGTGCCAGCACCGCGATGACGCATGTGACAGTCGCAATCAAGCGACCGCTGACAACGCGAGCCGCAGAGACAAGATTGAGCAGAGTCGACGGCAGCGACACGAGCAAGGCGAGCGGGAATAGGATGGCATTTGTATCAACAGACCACAGAAAAGTCTTCACGATGCGAATGTTGGCGCCTCCGTTGTTGCAAAGCGTCGCGACAGGCCGCCACTGCACCTCGAAATCTCGAGCCATGTGCTGGAAATAGGCTGTCGCCTCCGGCGTATTACACGCAGTCCGGACGCTTCCAAGATACCAGGTCAGCAACACCGTCGGCAGCATGGCTGCTAGCGTGTATGATGCAGCGCGCCATTGATGCGCGCGCAGCCCGATCCAGGCATCAAACGCGACCAATGGCGCGAAGATCGGAAAGTTCGCCTCCTGCATCAGCACAGCAACGACCAGCAGGATTGTGCGCGCTGGACACCAGGCGAGTGGCGGCGGCGGCAGCAGGCAAACGAGACAGAGCAGCAAGCCAAAATGCTCACCCCGACCAATGTCGCAAACCAGCGAAGAGAAACCCGCCGACAGGAAAAACAGGGCGAGCATGACGGCAATGACAGTGTCTGCTTTCGCAAGGCGCCATGACAGGATGGCAAGCAGAGAAAGATTGAGAGCAAAGACGACGTATGCCATACAGGCGAGGGTGTTGTAGTGGTATGGCGCGCGGTCGATCAGTTCCAGGATCGCATCAAGCAGTCCTCGTTTTCCAAACCCGAAGTGATAATCAATCACCAAATGTGAGACGGTGTAGGCCTGCGGCCAGCGGATCGCGGACAGGATGCCGTAGATCAGCGAGATCGGCAGCAGCAGCGCTGTGATCTGGCGGCCAGATAGCGGCCTTGAACGCGTCGCGGCAGTCATCAAACTATCCTCATCTGGAGCCGAACGCAAACCATTCCGCAGTCGGCAATGCCGTAGCAGCTTTGCGGCGAACCATGTCGATGATCAGCGCGCCTTGACATCCTGGCCGGCGTCGAACCCGTCTGCGTCCGAACCGTGTCTACCCGATCCGCATTCATGGTGCGCTGGATTTCTGGTTCAGGAGACCAAAAGCTTGTAGATTGTCTGAGCGGCCTCTTCTATGACCCGCTTCATTGTGAGACTGGCGGCAAGCATTGTTCCTTGGTGGGCGATCTCCTCAGCCTCAGCGAGGTGTGTGCGCAGATAGGTGAGAACTTCTGCAAGATCCTCCATCGAGTGGCTTAGTGGGACAAAATTCTTCCAGGGTATCAAGCGATCGTAGTACCACTGTCCCCAGCCGAGAGTAGAGTCCACTTTGATCGTCGTGATGCCCATGCAGAGTTTCGTAAACAGACCAGGCCAACTACAGGTATTTCCGTCTATGTCGATTGAGAACCGGTAAGACATGAAGTCGGTCAGTGGTCTCTCGGCTTTCACCAAGCCACTCTGTTCGATTTCCTTGATCTCTTGAGGATCGTTAATCTGGACGACGCGACTGATGAACACATCAAACATCTCCGGATCAGGAGCTTTCGACGCCGCCATGCATAACTTGAACCGCGGAATATGCTTCCAGCGGTAAACTCCGAGATGCTCCCTGATGCCAGTTGACGCACCGCGCCAAAAACAAACGTTTGAGCGATCGCGCCACTCGATCCAGTTCTTTGCGCAGTAATCACGCAAGTCCTCGTATGCATTTGTTTCGAAGAACACAGGGTCTGGAATTAAAGTCTGACCAACGCTATTTCCCGAAAAGGCAAGGCCTGGGCCGCGTGCGAAGTCGTCGGTCCACAACGTGCACGTCGCTTGCAGTAGGGGATACGTCTCCTTGACTGCGGCGAAGAGCGGCCAACATGCGAGCCAGCGATTAGGTCGCGTGGACAAAGCTGATCCACTGTTTGATAGTAGCCAGCTTGGCGAAGC
>CAXTUK010000075.1:0-9501 GCA_964247395.1 uncultured Acetobacteraceae bacterium | reverse complement strand
TTGTCGATGATCTCGAACGCCATGTGGTGCAGGCCGGAGCCGTCGTCGGTGTCGCCGATATACATCCCTGGTCGCTTGCGCACCGCGTCCAGTCCGCGAAGGACCGAGATTGAGGCTGCATCATAGTTCCCGTTGATGTCATTGGAGGCGGGCGAGGACGAGTGGTCGGCGTTGTCGGACATGCCGTGAGAATGCTCCCAGCTTCGGTTTGATCGTGCGGCCGGGCCTACCATCGGTCTCTGGCCTGGCCAATATAGTGTTTCCCACCGTCCGGGGCCAGCTAGACCGACGGAGCCTGGTCGATCGCGACCGAGCCGTCGTCGACGCGCCAGAACCGGGCGTCGCCCGCGAGGGGAGCGAAAGCCGCCCGGTCCGTTCCGGTCATCAGGACCTGCGCGGGCTTGGCCAGCAGTCTCGCGAGGAGCGCCTCGCGCCGCCTCGCATCGAGATGGACCGCCGGTTCGTCGAGCAACATCAGGGGCGGCTCACCGCGGTCGGCCTCGATCAGGGAGGCGTGCGCGAGCACGATGCCGACGAGCAGCGATTTCTGCTGGCCGGTGCTCGCGAGACTTGCCGGCAGACCCGTCGCATGTTCGAGGACGGCGACGTCGCAGCGATGAGCACCGACCGCGGTTGCGCCGGAACCGGCGTCCGCGTCGCGGCAGGCCGACAGGGCCGCCCTGATCCAATCCTCGACGAGCCGGGCCGGTTCGTCCTGGAGACGCGAGGCGATCGGGCACAACAGGTCGAGACGGACGGCGGGGAAGACGCCGCCGCCCGCCTCGGAAGCGGCGGCGTTCATCCGCCGGCAGAGCGCGAGCCTGGAGGCCGTCACCGCGGTGGCATGGCGGGCGATCGCGTCCTCCGCCGCCCGGAGCCAGGCCGTCTCGTGGCGACGCTCGGCCAGGAGCCGGTTCCGGCCCGAGACCGCCGCCTCGTGCCCGGCGAGGGCGCGCGTGTGTCCGGCATCGAGACCGGCGACCAGCCGATCGAGGAAGCGGCGGCGGCCCGAGGCGGTCTCGCCGAACACGCGGTCCATCTGTGGCGTCAGCCAGACGACCGACGCGATCGATCCGATCTCGGCCTGGCTGCGCACCGTGGCGCCGTCGAGTCGGAAGACGCGCCCCCTGGGCGATTGCTCCTCCGCTTCGGTGCGCTCGATCGTTCCGGTACCGATCTCACGCAAGCCGGTCGAGTGCTCGAGACGGAACGCGACCGCCCAGACCTCGGCGCCGTGGCGCACCAGCGTCTCGGGGCGTGCGTTGCGGAGACCTCGCCCGGGCGCCAGCAACGAGATGGCTTCCAGGAGGTTGGTCTTTCCGCTGCCGTTCGGCCCGGTCAGGATGTTGAGATGCCGTGCGGGGGTGAAGTTCAGCTGGACGTAATTGCGGAAGTCGGTGAGGCTCGCACGCAGCAGTCGCAACGGACCGCGTTCAGACCCGCATCGGCATCAGGACGTAGAGCGCCGACGGATCGGCGCTGTCCTGGACGACTGTCGGCGCCGAACCGTCGGAGAAACGGAATTCGACGCGCTCGCGGATCTGATCGGTGATGTCGTTGAGGTAGCGCGCCTGGAAACCGATCTCGATCGGCTCGGACGCGTAGCTGGCGCGCCCCTCGTCGAGTTCCTCGGTGGCTGTTCCCTGATCCGGGCTGGCGGCCGACAGGACGAGCAGGTTCTCGGACAAGGTGAGCTTGACCGGGCGCGATCGCTCCTGGCTGATCGCGGCGACCCGCGCCACGGCGTCGGAGAAGTCCTTGCGGCCGACCTGCAGGACCTTGTCGTTGTCGTGCGGGATCACGCGCTCGTACTCCGGAAACGTGCCGTCGATCAGCTTGCTGGTCAGACGGATCGGACCGATCTCGAAGCGGATGCGGGTCTCCGACAGACCGATGCTGACCGGAGCGGTCCCCTCGTCGAGAAGCTTGCGGATTTCGGCGACCGTCTTGCGCGGGATGATCACCCCCGGCATCTGGGCGGCGCCGTCCGGGAGCACCGCCTCGACGCGTGCGAGGCGATGGCCGTCGGTCGCCACCGCGCGCAGTTTGTCGGTGGCGACGTGCATGTAGATGCCGTTCAGGTAGTAGCGCGTCTCCTCGGTCGAGATGGCGAATCGGGTGCGATCGATCAGGTCGCGGAGCGTCTCGGCGGGGACGAAGAACTGGTGCTGCAACGCGCCCGCCGTCATGTTCGGGAAATCGTCGACCGGCAGCACGTTGATGCTCGTGGCGTAACGGCCGGCGCGCAAGCCGAGCGCCGCATCGCCGCCGGGATGATCGAGCTCGACGACGGCGCCTTCGGGCAGTCGCCGGACGATCTCGTACAAGGTGCCGGCAGGCGCCGTTGTTCGCCCGTCGCGGGCCGTGCTGGCCTCGATCTCCTCCTCGATCGCGATCTCCATGTCGGTCGCGGTCAGGCGCATCCGTCCGCCCGTCACTTCGACCAGCACGTTGGCGAGGATGGGGATGGTGTTGCGTTTCTCGGCGACGCTCTGGATATGGGCCAGGGCTCGAAGCAGCGTGGCGCGATCGGCCTTGAGCTTCATCTTCGTTCAACCTTGCGCGCGTCGCTCGAGTCGGACGTATAACCTATTCGGGTTTGCCGGCGAAGACCAGGGCCGTGACCGGCCGGATCAGCTTTCCAGCATGCGCCTGAGCAACTCGACGTCTTCGGCGAAGGCAGCATCGAGGCCCATCAGTTCGGTCACGCGGCTGACGGCGTGCATGACCGTGGTGTGATCGCGATTGCCGAACTTGCGGCCGATCTCCGGCAGGGAACGGCTGGTCAGCTGCTTGGCGAGATACATCGCGACCTGCCTCGGCCTGGCGACGGCGCGTGCACGTCTCGCGGAGGACATGTCGGAGAGGCGAATGTTCCAGTGCTCGGCGACCTTGCGCTGGATTTCCTCGATGGTCACGCGACGGTCGTGCGCCTTGAGGATGTCGTGCAGGACCTCCTGCGTGGCGTCGAGAGTGACGGGACGGCCGAACAGGTTGGCGTGCGCGATCAACCGGTTCAGTGCGCCTTCGAGCTCGCGGATGTTGGAGGTGATCTTGTGGGCGAGGAAATCGAGCACGCGAGGCGGCACGGGCACCCCGGAGCGATCGGCCTTGGCCTGCAGGATCGAGAGCCGCAGTTCGAAGGTGGTCGCGTGGAGATCGGCCACCATGCCGCAGCCGAGCCGCGTGCGAAGGCGGTCCTCGAGGCCTGACAGGTCGGATGGCGACTTATCGGCGGAGACGACGATCTGCTTGCCCGCTTCGACGAGCGCGTTGAAGGTGTGGAAGAATTCCTCCTGCGTGTTGTCCTTGCCGATCAGGAACTGCAGGTCGTCGACCATCAGGATGTCCACGGAGCGAAGCTGCTCCTTGAATTCGATCGTGGACTGGGACCGGATGGCCGAGATGAACCGATACATGAACTTCTCGGCGGACATGTAGGCGACCGAGGTCTGGCCCGAACGCCACAGATCAAGACCGATCGCGTGCATCAGGTGTGTCTTGCCCAGCCCCACGCCGCCATACAGGAACAACGGATTGAAACCGGGGCTCGACGGCTTCTCGGCGACGCGGCGAGCACAGGCATGGGCGAACTCGTTCGGCTTGCCGACGACGAAAGCGTCGAAGGTGTATCTCGGGTCCAGCGGTTGCGTCAGGTCGGGCCTGGCCTCCGAGGTGTCGTGGCCTCGCTGGCCGCGTTGCGGGGCGGCCGCCGGCTGTTCGACCGCCGGACGTTCCGAGACGGCATCGTCCTGAAGCGAGGCCGGGTCGCCGGCAGCGACCCTGATGTCGATCCGGCGCACCCCGGGCAGTTCTGCCCGCCACAGGCTGCTGAGCCGGTCGCCGTATTGCCCATGCACCCAGTCGCGCAGGAAGCGCGACGGCAGCAGCAACGTCACCTCGTCGCCCTCGACGCCGGCGAAGGTCATCTGTCGCAACCATGTGCGATATTCGACATCGCCCACATCGTTCTGCATGCGTGCCCTGACCCGGTCCCACACCGCGACCGCGGGATCGGCGACGGCGAGCGCCGCGATAGAGGAAGATTGGTTCTTGCGAGCGCCGTGGCCGAAACTACCCACCGTGCCTCCCCAATCTCACCCGATTGCGGCCGGGCGGCCAGCCGTGAGGCTGTTCCGAAGTTTCGGCCTACTTACTCAGGATTTTGTTTCGTCGCCGCCCCGGCAACCTCGGAATTGATAGGTCAGCGAACCGAGGGAGGCAATCGGAATCTGGCCGGTCGTGCGAATCGGTGTGCAGGATTGCTGGCGTGTGGGATCGTCCAGCGAAGATGCAAAGCGCGAGCCATCAAGCCTGCGGCCGGTGACGGAAATCGCGGAGGTCGGGCAGACTGAAACGGATCGGCAAAGACCGCGTTGATCGTCAGGTTGCCGCCGAGATCGCCTTGATGCGCGCCGACAGACGCGAAATCTTGCGAGACACCGTGTTGGCGTGAATTACGCCCTTGCCGGCCGCACGCTGCATCTCCGGCTGTGCGGCACGAAGCGCGGTAGTCGCCGCTTCCTTGTCGCCGCCGGCAATGGCAGCCTCGACCTTCTTGATGAACGTCCGCATCCGCGACCTGCGCGCGGCGTTCCGCAACGTGCGTTTCTGGGTCTGCCGGATGCGTTTGCGCGCCGAAGGAGTGTTGGCCATGAAATCCTGTCTCGAACCTCGAGCTGAGGCGCCGGTCCGCGCCATGGACGTCGCCCGAGGGGGAGATTGCCTACTGACCTCGAGAGGCGGAGTCAAGGATGTCTAGTGCTGAACGCGGCGGCACAGGAAGGTGCTTCGGCCGGACTGGGTGATGCGCTCGATGCCGGCGCAGTCCGGCAGGCCGGGACACGCCTCGCAGGGCCGACCCTCCCGGCCATACACCAGCCATGCGTGCTGGAAATACCCGAGTTCGCCGTCCGGCTGGACATAATCGCGCAAACTCGACCCCCCGGCGGCGATCGCGTCGATCAGCGTCGTCTTGATCGACGCCGCCAGGCGGGCCGCCCTGCGACGGCCCAGCGTGCCAGCCAGGCGCAGGGGCGAGAGGCGCGCGGTGAACAGGGCCTCGCAGACATAGATGTTGCCCAGCCCCGCGACCAGACGCTGATCGAGAAGGGCCGCCTTGAGCGGCGTGCGACGCCCGTGCAACGCATCGGCGAGGGTCGCGCCGGCGAAGGAGGGCTCCAGCGGCTCGGGGCCGAGCAGGGCGAGCAGGCGGTGCTCGTCCTCGGACGCGGTCGGCAGCAGATCGAGGGCGCCGAAGCGGCGAGGATCGACGAGCGCCACGCGCCAGCCATCATCGGTGACCAGGACGGCATGCTCGTGGGCGGGTGACGCCTGCCCGCGCGCGTCCATGGCGCGTGTGATGTTGAGCCGACCCGACATTCCGAGATGGATCAGCACGCTGCGGCCCCGATCGAGGCGCATGAGGATGTACTTGCCCCGCCTTCGGAAACCCAGGATCCGGCTGCCTGCCAGTGCGGCGGCCAGGTCGGGCGGGATCGGCCAGCGCAGGTCCGCGCGGCGGATCTCCGCGGTCACCACGACACGGCTCTCGAGGCGCGCGCGCAGCGCCCGCATCACGGTCTCGACCTCTGGGAGTTCCGGCATCGGCAGGGGGAGCGTATAGGATCGCGATGGGCAACAACAGGGACGAACCGGTGCCGAGCGACCTGACCGATTTCGGCTACGAGCGGGTGCCGGCGGCCGAAAAGGGCGCGCGGGTGCGGGCGGTCTTCGACAGCGTGGCCCGCCGCTACGACCTGATGAACGACGTCATGTCGCTGGGCGTCCACCGGCTCTGGAAGCGTGAACTCGTGAAGGCGCTTGACCCGGAGCCCGGGCGGACGCTGCTCGACCTGGCGGCGGGCACCGGCGATATCGGGATCGGCTGGCTGGACGCCGGCGGCGGCCCCGCCGTGCTGTCCGACGTGAACGGCTCGATGCTGGCCGTCGCGGGCCGGCGCGCGCGCGGACGGGAGGCGGAGCTGGTCATCGCGGACGCGGAATCGCTGCCGATGGCGGACCGCAGCTTCGACCGGGTCTCGATGGCGTTCGGCCTGCGCAACTGCACGGACAAGGACAGGGTGTTGGCGGAGGCGCTGAGGGTGCTCAAGCCGGGCGGCCGGTTTCTCTGCCTCGAGTTCTCGCGCGTGCAGGTGGCGGCGCTGGCACCCCTGTACGAAGCCTGGTCGTTCGGAGCGCTGCCTCGCCTCGGTCAGGCGATCGCGGGCGATCGGGCGAGCTACCTGTATCTTGCCGAAAGCATCCGCACGTTTCCTGACCAGGAGAGGCTGGCGGAGATGATGCGCGCGGCCGGGCTGGCGCGGGTCAGCGTGCGCAACCTCTCGGGGGGGATCGCGGCGATCCATGCCGGATGGCGGCTGTGAGGCTCGCCGGACGCACCATCCTGCTGATCGTCTCGGGCGGGATCGCCGCCTACAAGTCGCTCGAGCTGGTGCGGCTGCTGACCCGCGAGGGGGCGCGGGTCCGCTCGGTGCTGACGGCGGGAGGGGCCGAGTTCGTGACAACGCTCAGCCTGCAGGCGCTGACGGGAGAGCCGGTTTCCTCGGCGCTGTTCTCGCTTACCGAGGAGAGCGAGATGGGACATATCGTGCTGTCGCGCGCGGCCGACCTGCTGGTGGTGGCGCCGGCGTCGGCGAACATGATCGCCAGGATGGCGTGCGGCATGTCGGACGATCTCGCGAGCACGCTGCTGCTGGCGACTGACAAGCCGGTGCTGGTGGCGCCGGCGATGAATGTGCGGATGTGGGAGCATCGAGCGACGGTGGCCAACATGGCGACCTTGCGCGAACGGGGCGTGCACGTGGTCGGGCCCGAGGAGGGCGCGATGGCGTGCAACGAGTGGGGTTGCGGACGATTGTCCGAGCCGGCGGCGATGCTCGACGCGATCGCCGGCCTGCTCGGGACCGGGCGTCTCACCGGCCGCACGGCACTGGTGACCGCGGGTCCGACGATCGAGCCGCTCGACCCGATACGGTTCATCGCCAACCGGAGCAGCGGGCGGCAAGGCTACGAGATCGCCGGCGCCCTGGCGCGGCTTGGCGCCGCCGTCACGCTGGTCAGCGGGCCGGTCTCGATCGCGGCGCCCCCATCCGTCTCGGTGATCAGGGTGGAGACGGCCGCCGAGATGCTGGATGCCTGCCGGCGGCTCGGGGCGGTGGACGTCGCGGTGTTCGCGGCGGCGGTCGCGGATTGGCGTGCGGCGGAGCGGGCAACGCTGAAACTCAAGAAACGCCAGGGCGAGCCGGCGCCCTCGATCGAGCTGGCGCCCAACCCGGACATCCTGCAGACGCTGGCCGCACCGGGTCCCCGGCGGCCGGGACTGGTCGTCGGGTTTGCCGCCGAGACGCACGACGTGCTGGCGCATGCGAGCGAGAAGCGGATCCGCAAAGGGTGCGACTGGATCGTCGCCAACGACGCGCGGCCGCAAACCGGCAACATGGGCGGGACGACCAACGAAGTGCACGTGATCACGGAAGGTGGTGTCGAGAGCTGGCCGAGGCTGCCGAAGGCGGACGTGGCCGCACGGCTGGCGGAGCGGATCGCCGACGCGCTCGGACCGGCGTCGTGACCGCTCCCCGGCTGCCGGTTCGGGTGATCCGGGCTGGACCGCATGGCGAGGGACTCCCGCTGCCCGCCTACGCCACCGAGGGCGCGGCGGGGCTCGATCTGCTCGCGGCCGTGGAGCGGCCGGTGGTCGTCGCACCGGGCGGGCGGCTCCTGGTGCCGACCGGGATCAGCGTCGCCCTGCCACCGGGACACGAGCTGCAGGTGCGGCCACGGTCGGGGCTGGCGCTCAGGCATGGGCTCGTGCTGCCCAACAGCCCGGGCACGATCGACGAGGATTATCGCGGCGAGCTGCAGGTGATCGTGATGAATCTTGGCGACACGCCGTTCACCATCGAGCGCGGAATGCGGATCGCGCAGGCGGTGCTCTCGCCGGTGGTTCGGATCGAGTGGCAGGAGGTCGAAACGCTCGACGAGACGGTGCGCGCGAAAGGCGGCTTCGGCAGCACGGGAGGCCTGTTACCCCGTCCGTGACAGCGGAGCAGGGTTCGGCTAAACGCGCCGCGACCGGGCTGCGGAGGCGAGACGATGTCCGACACTTCATCCGCGCCCGACCGGCTTCCGCTCGCGGCGTCGGTGCGGCGCGGGCCCGGACTGCCGAACCTGATCGACCTCGCCGTCATCGCCTGCATGCTGGGCGCGATCTTCGTCTTCGGCGGCGCCGCGCGCCATACGTTCGCGCCGCTGAGCACGGTGACCGGGACGCCGATCCATCTCGATCCGTCGTACCTGCCCGGCTACGCGCTTCGCACGACGCTTCGGATGTTCGCGGCACTGGCGTGCTCGCTGCTGTTCACGTTCACCTACGCGGTCTGGGCGGCCAAGAGCCGGCGGGCCGGACTGGTGCTGGTGCCGATCCTCGACATCCTGCAGTCCGTCCCGATCCTGTCGTTCCTGACGTTCACGACGACGTTCTTCCTGTCGCTCGCCCCGGGCAGCGTGCTGGGCGCCGAATTCTGCTGCATTTTCGTGATCTTCACGAGCCAGGCCTGGAACATGGCGTTCAGCATGTTCCAGTCGCTGCAGACGGTGCCCGCCGAGCTCGTGGAGGCGTCGCGCGGGTTCAGGCTGTCGGCCTGGCAGCGTTTCTGGCGGCTGGAGGCGCCGTTCGCGATGCCCGGCCTGATCTGGAACATGCTGATGTCGATGTCGGGCGGCTGGTTCATGCTGGTGGCGAGCGAAGCGGTGACGGTCGGCAACACTACCTGGACGCTGCCCGGGATCGGTTCGTACGTCGCGCAGGCGCTGGCCGAGAAGAATGTCGTCGCGATCTGCTGGGCGATTTTCGCGATGCTGGTCGTGATCCTGCTATACGACCAGCTGCTGTTCCGCCCGCTGGTGGCGTGGTCGGCGAAGTTTCGTTACGAGATCACGCCTGGCGTCGCGGCGGAGGATCCCTGGATGCTGGCGTTGCTGCGCCGGACGACCCTGCTCCGGCGCGGCAGCGAATTCCTGAGCTTCCGGATCGGCATGCTCGGCGGGCTGCCGATCGGTCCGCGTGGCGGCACGCTCGCGACCGACGGACGCCCGTCTCGCGCGATCGATGCGATCGGCATCGCCGTGTTGGCGGCGGCGGCCCTGTACGCGCTGTGGCGCTTCCAGCAGATCGCGTCGCAGTCGTTCTCGTTGCCCGACGTGCTGCATGTCGTGGTCCTCGGCTTCTACACGCTCGCGCGCGTGATGGTGATGATCCTGGCCGCAACCCTGATCTGGGTTCCGGTCGGCGTCTGGCTCGGCCTGCGTCCGATCTGGGCGCGGCGAGCGCAGCCGGTGGCGCAGTTCCTGGCGGCGTTTCCGGCCAACCTGTTCTATCCGATCTTCGCGATCGGCATCGTTCATTTCGCGCTCAATCCAAACATCTGGCTGACCCCGCTGATGGTGCTCGGAACCCAGTGGTACATCCTGTTCAACGTC
>CAXTUK010000074.1:0-9502 GCA_964247395.1 uncultured Acetobacteraceae bacterium | reverse complement strand
GATCTACACCAACAGCCTCAAGCCGATTCCCGCCGTCATCTGGTCGGGCATCATGAACTTCGTCGGCGTCCTGGTCGGCGGCATCGCGGTCGCCTACGCGCTGGTGGAGATCCTTCCGCCCGATGTCCTCACCCCGCCCGACGGCGCGCCGGCGCTGCCGATGCTGGTCTCGCTGTTCGTCGCCGCCCTGTTCTGGAACGTGCTGACCTGGTTCTTCGGCATCCCGAACTCCTCCTCGCACTGCATCATCGGCGCGCTGGTCGGCGTCGCCATCGCCGATTCCTTCCTCCAGTCGCGCAGCCTCGCCGACGGCGTCGACTGGCAGCAGATCATCAAGGTGCTCGAAGCGCTCGCCCTCTCGCCGATCCTCGGCCTGGTGATCGCCGGCGGCCTCTATCTGCTGCTCCGCGTCATCGTCCGGCGCGGCCATCTGTTCGAGCCGCCCGAAGGCGACCAGCCGCCCGCCTGGTGGCTGCGCGGCCTGCTCATCCTCACCTGCACCTCGGTCAGCTTCGGCCACGGCACCAACGACGGCCAGAAGAGCATCGGCCTGATCATGCTGACCATCATCGGCCTGCTGCCCGCGACCTTTGCGCTCAACCCCGACGCGGGCGCCCAGCTCGGCCGCCTCGGCGCCAACGCCGGCGCCGCCATCCCGCTGATCCAGCAATACGGCGACGACCGGAAGGACCAGGGCGTCCAGGCCGCCACCGACCTGCGGAACTTCAATCCCGGCACCGCGGCCCCCACCGCCAACGAGTCGCCCGACCAGGTGCGCATCCGCACGCAACGCCGCGGCGAGATCTATGCCGTCCTCGCCGAGCTCAAGCAGGTCACCGAGAACAAGGCCGCGAGCCCGGCCGACAAGGCGAAGGCCAAGCATCTGCGCACCGCCATGGGCGGACCGGTTCATTACGCCCCGATCTGGGTGCGCGTGCTCAGCGCGTTCTGCCTCGGCGTCGGCACCATGGTCGGCTACAAGCGGATCGTGAAGACGCTCGGCGAGCGCCTCGGCAAGTCGCACATGACCCCAGGCCAGGGCGGCAGCGCCGAGCTCGTCGGGTCGGTGCTGATCGGCACCGCCGGCTTCACCGGCCTGCCGGTCAGCACCACGCACATCATCACCTCCGGCATCGCCGGCACCATGGTCGCCGGCGGCCAGGGCGTGCAGAAATCCATGCTGGTCCGGATCGGGCTCGCCTGGCTGTTCACCCTGCCGGCGACCATCGTGATCGCCGGCGCCCTGTTCTACCTGCTCGACAGCCCGCAACTCTGAGGCGGGCGGTCACGGGGCGGCCGCTCGCGCCGCCTCCGCCTTCAGGTCCGGATACTCGTTCGTCAAGGCCACCAGCACGCCGTTGGTCCAGCCGAACCCGACCTGCGTCGCATATTCGCCGCCGGCGCCCGAATCGCCGTTCGTCGTGGTCACGTTGTACTTCTCGACCAGCTCGCCGAACTGCTCGTAGCCGGCGATGTTCTTCGCCACCCATCGCGAGGCCAGCGTGTGCGCGAGCGTCGCCATCCCGTAGTTCCTGAGGCCCTGCACCGCGATCCATTGCAGCGGCGCCCAGCCGTTCGGCTTGTCCCATTGCTGCCCGCTGTCGACGAGCGTCGCCTCCAGCCCGCCGACATCCAGCAGCCTGGTCTGCACCACGTTGCCGACCGACAGCGCCTGCGGGATCGATGCGATCCCGAGATAGAGCGGATAGAGCGTCGCAGCACTCAGCGCCCCCGTCGTCCTGCCTTCCTGCCACAGATAGTCGCTGAATGCGCCCAGATGGCTGTCGTACAGCTTGGTGTCGATCGCGATGCCGCGCGTAACCGCGCGGCGGTAGTAGGTCTGCGCGTCCGCGAGATCGCCCTTCAGCACGTAGGCGAACCCGATCGTCGCCTCGAGATGGTCGAGCAGGCTGTTCAGGTCGGGCGGCACGATGTCGAGCGCCCGGTCGGTCTGTAGCGTCATTCCGTCGGCGAGCCAGCGCGAGCTGAAATCCCATCCCGACTCCGCCGTCGCGCGCAGGTTCCGGTAGACCACGGAAGGTGCCCGCGAGGCGGTCGAGGCCGTCTGCACGTCCTCGAGATAGCTCTCGTCGCGCGGCACGTCGCGCGCGTCCCAGTAGCGGTTCAGCACCGTGCCGTCGGCGAGTTTGACCGCGTTGCGCGTCGCCGTCCCGGGCGCCAGCGCGTCCGCCCCCTGCATCCAGTAGGCGTATTCCGCCAGCATCTCCGGCAGGTACTTCACGTAGGTGCCGACGCCGTCCGCCTGCGCCACCAGGTCGACCATCAAGGCGAAGAACGGCGGCTGCGAGCGGCTGAGATAGTAGCTGCGGTTTCCGTTCGGGATGAACCCGTATTTGTCGATCTGGAAGGCGAAGTCGCCGATCAGGTCGCGCGCGAGCAGCGCTTGCCCGTCGCCTTCGAGCCCCAGGATCGTGAAATACGAATCCCAGTAGTAGTCCTCCCGGAACCGCCCGCCCGGCACGACATATGGGTAGGGCAGGGGCAGCAGCGTCGAATAGGCCGGCACGCTCGTCGTCGTCTGCGTCAGCACCGGCCACAGGCCCGCGATATAAGCCAGCAGCCCCGTACCCTTCGGCGCCGCCGTGACGCTCGGGCCTGCCGGCGTCGGCCCGGTGAAGTTGGCCGCCACGAACGTCGCCAAGTTGAAGTCAGGTGCTTCCCGCATCGCCTCGAACGCCGACACGATGGAGGTCGGCGTGCCGTTCGCCACCAGGTCCGGGAAGGTCTTGCTGTCGGAGAACACTCCCGCGAGCTCGACCGCGCTGTAGAGCGCTCCGTATTCGATCGATGGCGGCACCGGATCGTCCGGTCCGACCGTCTGCGCCTTGGCGGACGCCGCGCTCGCAACCGCCATCGCTCCGAGCGTGACCGCACGCAGAGCACTGAAACCGTTCTTGTGCCGCATTGGGCGTTCTCCCTTTGGAGCCGATCCTTCCCGAAAGTCTGCGGTTCTGTAAAGCGCCGCTTCCACCATGGCGGCCCCGCCGCCGTCACATCCGCTTGACGCGGGAGGGCCCGCGCCGCTACTCCCGGCATCCTTTCTCACGCCGCTCCGCGAAGGCTCGCGCAGCGGCGCGTCTGGTCATGGAGCAAACCCGGTCATGTTCGACGCCCTATCGGGCAAGCTCACCGGCGTCCTCGGCGGGCTCGGCAAGCGCGGCGCCCTCAGCGAAGGCGACGTCACCGAGGCGTTGCGCGAGGTCCGTCTCGCCATGCTCGACGCCGACGTGGCGCTGCCCGTGGTGCGCGACTTCATCGCCCGCGTCCGTGAGCGCGCCCTGGGCGCAGAGGTGCTCGACTCGATCTCGCCCGGCCAGCAGGTCGCCAAGATCGTCAACGACGCGCTCGTGGACGCCCTCGGCGGCGCCGGCGCCGTGCCGCTCAACCTCAATGCGGCCCCGCCGGTGCCGATCCTGATGGTGGGCCTGCAGGGCTCCGGCAAGACCACGACCTCGGGCAAGATCGCGCTCCGCCTGCTGACCCGCGAAAGGAAGCGCGTTCTGCTCGCCAGCCTCGACGTTCAGCGCCCCGCCGCGCAGCTCCAGCTCGCGCAGCTGGCCGAGCGGGCAGGGGTCGCGAGCCTCCCCATCGTCGCCGGCCAGATGCCGGTCGAGATCGCCCGCCGCGCGCTGGACGCTGGCCGGCGGGAGGGGTTCGACGTCGTCATCCTGGACACCGCCGGCCGGCTGTCCATCGACCAGGAACTGATGGACGAGGTCCGCGCCGTCCGCGCCGCCACCAATCCCGCCGAGACGCTCCTCGTCGTCGATGCCATGACCGGCCAGGACGCGGTCAACACCGCGCGCGCCTTCAACGAAGCGCTGTCGGTGACCGGCGTTGTCCTGACCCGGATGGACGGCGACGCGCGCGGTGGCGCCGCGCTGTCGATGCGCCACGTCACCCGCGCCCCGATCAAGCTCACCGGCTCGGGCGAGAAGCTCGACGCGCTGGAGGAATTCCACCCCGAGCGCGTCGCTGGCCGCATCCTCGGTCTCGGCGACATCGCCGGTCTCGTCGAGCGCGCCGGCGAGACGCTTGATGAGGCTGAGGCCGAGCGTGTCGCAAGCCGCATGATGCGCGGCAAGTTCGATCTCGAGGACTACGCGAGCCAGCTCAGGCAGATCACCCGCATGGGCTCGATCAGCGGCATCCTCGGCATGCTGCCCGGGCTCGGCAAGTTGAAGGACCAGATCGAGGGCGCCAATCTCGACACCACCGTGCTCAAGAAGCAGGCAGCGATCATCGGCTCGATGACCCGCGCCGAACGGCGCGCGCCGGACATCATCAAGGCCTCGCGCAAGAAGCGCATCGCCGGCGGCGCCGGTTGCTCCGTGCAGGAGGTCAACCGCCTGCTCAAGCAGTTCGACGACATGTCGACAATGATGAAGCGGATGGGAAAGCTCGGCCAGAAAGGCATGATGCGCGGCGGCCTCGCCGCCATGATGCAGCAAGGCGGCGGCCGTCACGGCGGCCGCCCTCCGATGACACGCCACTGAGGAAAGACACGCTGATGGGATTGAAGATCAGGCTAGCGCGCGCCGGCGCCAAGAAGCGCCCCTACTATCATATCGTCGTCGCCGACAGCCGCTCGCCACGCGACGGCCGCTTCATCGAGAAGGTCGGCAGCTACAATCCGATGCTTCCCGCCGACCATGCCGAACGCGTCATCCTCTCTGGCGAGCGTATCGTGCACTGGCTCGGCGAGGGCGCGCTCGCGACCGATCGCGTCGCCCGCTTCCTCGGCAACGCCGGCCTCGCACCCAAGCCCGAATACCGCGAGCAGCCCAAGCAGTCGGCGCCCAAGAAGAAGGCAGCCGCCCGCGCCGCCGCCGACGCAGCAGCGGCGGCCGCCTGACCGGACCTTGGGCGAGCGGCAGATCCTCATGGGCGTCATCGGCAGACCGCACGGCGTGCGCGGCCTGGTGCGTCTCGCCAGCTATGCGAGCGCTCCCGCCGGCCTCGCTGGCGGTCCTTTGCATGACGATAGCGGCCGCCTCTGGCACGTCGCCTGGCGCGGCGCCGGCATCGCCCAGCTCGCCGACGCGAGTCACCGCCCGATCACCGACCGGACCGAGGCGGCGACGCTCACCAATCTCCGCCTCTACGTCGACCGCGCCGACCTGCCCGAGCCCGACCCCAACGAGTTCTACCTCGTCGACCTGGTCGGTCTCGAAGCCCGCGACGAAGCCGGCGCTCCGATCGGCCGAGTTGCCACTGTCCATGACTACGGCGCCGGCGTCAGCGTCGAGCTTGACAGCGGCCTGATCGCCCCCTTCACCGAGGCCGCCGTCCCTCATGTCGACTTGTCCGCCGGCTACCTGACGGTCCTCGTCCCCGACGAGATCGAAGTTCGCGGCGACCTCCAGGCGGAAGTCACATGACCTGGCATGCCGCGATCCTGACCCTGTTCCCCGGGATGTTCCCCGGCCCGCTCGCCCATTCGCTCGCCGGCCGCGCGCTGGAGCGCGGCGACTGGACGCTCGCCACCCACGACATCCGCGAGCACGGCGAGGGCAGGCACCGCAAGACCGATGACGTTCCCTTCGGCGGTGGCGCCGGGATGGTCATGCGCCCCGACATCGCCCACGCCGCCATCCAGGCCGCCCGCGCCGCCACCGCCGCCACCCTGCCCCTCGTCTATCTGACGCCGCGCGGCCGCAAGCTGACCCAGCGCGACGTCGCCGCCTTCGCCGCCGGCCCCGGCTTGATGCTCCTCTGCGGCCGCTACGAAGGCGTCGACGAGCGCGTCCTCGAAGCGAGCGGGGCGGCCGAGATCAGCATCGGCGACTATGTCCTGTCCGGCGGCGAGCTTGCCGCCCTGGTGCTGCTCGATGCCTGCGTGCGCCTTCTTCCCGGCACCATGGGAAAGGCCGAGAGCGCCGCCGCAGAGAGCTTCTCGAACGGCCTGCTCGAACACCCGCACTACACCCGCCCCGCCGAATGGTGCGGCAGGACCGTCCCCGAGACCCTGCTCTCCGGCCATCACGCTGCCATCGAGGCCTGGCGCCACCAGCGCGCGCTCGAGGCCACCCGCATCCGCCGCCCCGATCTCCTCGAAAGGACCGACCGATGAACATCATCCAGCAATACGAGGCCGAGCAGATCGAGCGCCTCACCGCGACCCGCCCGGTGCCCGTCTTCGCGCCCGGCGACACCGTCCGCGTCTCGGTGCGCGTCGTCGAGGGCGAGCGGTCGCGCCTGCAGGCCTACGAAGGCGTCGTCATCGCCCGCTCCAACAAGGGCCTGAATTCCAACTTCACCGTCCGCAAGATCAGCTACGGCGAGGGGGTCGAGCGCGTCTTCCCGCTCTACGCGCCGACCATCGCCGAGATCGCCGTCGTGCGGCGTGGCGATGTCCGTCGCGCCAAGCTCTATTATCTGCGAGGCCGCCGCGGCAAGTCGGCCCGCATCGCCGAGAAGGCGCGCGAGGTGACCGCGGCGGCAGAGTAAGCACCAGGGGCTATGCCCCTGTACCCCGCTGGAGCCAGCGGCCCTAGGCCTGCTGATTAGAGCAAAGCGGACTGCTCGGGCTGTGCCCTTGTTGCAATGTCACGTATCGTGGCGACCTGCGCTCGACCAGTCTCACGACTGCGCCGGAGCCGCGCTGCACCCTCGGAGAGCAGCCGCGCATTCCCAGGCGCGACCTGTTCCAGATTGTCGTAGTCCGCCACAAACAAAGGCTTGCCGACCTTGAGTGCGCGCAAGCCAGCGGCCAGCGTTCCGCCCGACTCGCCGGCCTCGACGACGATCATGGCCCGGCTGAGGGCAATGATGACGTCGTTGCGCTGCATGGCGCGATAGGCTTGCCAAACAGCATTTGGAACGAACTGACTGATCACGAGAACCCTCGTCCAATCCCAGACTGGCCGCATGTCTTTTCGGATACGGAAGCGCTCAATGCCTTCGGCCAGGACGATGATTGTCGCGCCGCCATGAGCGAGGGCGGTGTGATGGGCGGCGAAATCTACGCCCGCCGCATGACCGGAAATCACCGTCAAACCAGCTTTTACAGCTTGTTCGGCGCAGTCGACCGTAACAGCAATCCCCCTCTCGCTGGCTCGTCGGGACCCGCAAAAGCCAAGACCGGCGGGGCCGTTCAGGAGGCTGAGATTGCCGAGCGCGGAAAGCACCGGCGCTCTCCCGCCGCTCCGTAAACTGGCGGGGTAGTCTGGACTGCTGGGTTCTAAGCCCAATGTCGCGACCGGTTCGATCATCAGAGCGAATCCTTCGCCTCTCCAGCGTTCACCCACTAGACCCGCTCAGAGGATACATTGTCCACGTCTCCCAAAGTCTTAACGGCAGAGAGACCGTATATGGCACCCGCGCCGGCTGTCCGCATCACGGACGCGACGAACTGGATGCTGGTTCCGGACTGATACTTGTCATCGACCAGGATGACCGCGGGTTCGCCATCAAAGTGAGGCGCGAAGCTCAACCCGCTACGCTCCCAGGCCTCCCACTTCTCGGCGAGAGGCGAGTTTTTCACTGCCGCTTTTGCCCCCGCAAAGCTGAACCGGTTCGTCACGTCCGCGAGCGCGAGGTCCCTCGCGATGCATGATGCGAGCTCCCGGGGCAGATCGTAGGTCTTGCTTGGATGTGCAGGGACGGCCGCAATCATCCTGGCGTCCCGATAGAAAGGAAGCGCACGGATCGTGTCGACAAAGAGGGCTGTCAAGTTCCTGACCGCGTTCTCGTCGAGCGTCTGCTTGGCCCGGCTCTCCAAGTGGCCAAGGTCGGTATATCCTTCCCACCCTTCGTCGCTTTGCCTGATGTTCATGCCGAGCGCCGTGGAAAGGTCTAGGCAATCGCGCAGGAACAATCTCGTTCCCTGTTGCCTGGCCCATGCCTCCACATGCTGGCATTCTTCTTCCGTCCTTATGGATCTCCAGAAACCACCAAACTCGTTCGGATTGGGATATAAGGTGAGACCGCACTCGGTCTCAAAGATGTTGCCGATGGTTTCGCGGAAAGGGACGTTGAAGGTGCCGGCGAAACCTGGCTTCGTGCCGCGCTTCGGCTGGTTCACGTGCACTGTCGCGAAGCAGATCCGCCGAGCTCGGCCGTCCGTGCTGATGGCCCCGAACCGCTCCCTCGTGATTCGTCGATCAGGACTTCTCGTGATCATTACCGGCCCGACTCCCAGGCGTCAGCCACGCTCGACTCCGAGGTAACAAGTCGTCATGCGCGGCTGTCCGTCTTACGGTCAAGATGTGGCCCGATTGCATCCGCCGCGAGATTGACCCCAAGCCGCCGTCTGCCTTGTCCTGAGGCTTCGCCAGGCTTAGCAAGAGCGGATGCCCTCAAACCGATCCGGATCATCGGAAACCCTGTTGCCCCGCACGACCGCCCAGAAGATCTTCGATGCCCACGTCGTCGAGACGCTGCCCGACGGGACATGCGTCCTCTACATCGACCGGCACCTCGTCCATGAGGTGACCTCGCCGCAGGCGTTCGAGGGGCTGCGTCTCGCGGGTCGCCGCGTGCGGCGGCCGGACGCCACCATCGCGGTCACCGACCACAACGTGCCGACCTCCGACCGCAGCGCCGGCATCGCCGAGCCCGAGAGCCGGCTGCAGGTCGAGACGCTGGAGCGCAACGTCGCCGAGTTCGGCGTGCCCTACTTCCCGTTGCTCTCCTCCGAGCAGGGCATCGTCCACATCGTCGGACCCGAGCAGGGCATCTCGCTGCCCGGCACGACCATCGTCTGCGGCGACAGCCACACCTCCACCCACGGCGCCCTCGGCGCGCTCGCCTTCGGCATCGGCACCTCCGAGGTCGAGCACGTCCTCGCCACCCAGACCCTGCTGCAGAAGCCCTCGCCCGACATGCTCATCCGCGTCGACGGCACGCTCGGCGCCGGCGTCTCCGCCAAGGACGTCATGCTCGCCATCATCGGCCGCATCGGCACCGCCGGCGGCACCGGCCACGTTGTGGAGTTCGCGGGCGACGTCATCAGCAACATCGACCTCGCTGGCCGCATGACGATCTGCAACATGTCCATCGAAGCCGGCGCCCGCGCCGGCCTCGTGGCACCCGACGACGTCACCTTCGCCTACGTCGAGAATCGCCCCTTCGCCCCCAAGGGCGACGCCTTCGGCCAGGCCGTGGCATACTGGCGCACGCTCGCAGCCGACGAGGGCGCCGGATACGCGAGCACCGTCGCCTTCGACGCCGCCGACATCGCCCCGCTCGTCACCTGGGGCACCAGTCCCGAGGACGTCATCCCGATTACCGGCCGCATTCCCGACCCGGCCCTCGAACCCGACGAAGCGCGCCGTGCCCAACTGCAGCGCCGCCTCGACTACATGGGCCTGACGCCCGGCCAGCACGTCGCCGACCTGCCGGTCGACGTCGTCTTCATCGGTTCCTGCACCAATGCCAGGATCGAGGATATCCGCGCCGCCGCGGCCATAGCCCGCGGCCGCCCGGTCGACGGGCGGGTTGGGGGCATGGTCGGTTCCCGCGACGGCCGGGTGCCGCC
>CAXTUK010000073.1:0-9541 GCA_964247395.1 uncultured Acetobacteraceae bacterium | reverse complement strand
CCCCGCATCCAGGCGCCCCGACCCGCCCCAGGACCACCGGGCCCACCGCCCGGCAGGGCGCCTCCACATCGTTGACGGTGCTTTGAAAGAACCACGCGTGAATTCGATGTGATCTGGACAGCACGCCCGGGATCGTCCAGTTTCGGGCGCGAAGCAGGACGGGCGCCCGCACCATGTCAGTCGCATTGGCCGAGACCGGATCGGTTCGAACCGCCAATCGCATCGAGAGCGAGGCCGACGCCCTCTCGGTCGCCCGCGCGCTGGCGGCCGACTTCGCCGTCGGGGCAGCCGAACGGGACCGCGAGCGCCGCCTGCCAGGTCGGGAGATCGACGCGTTCTCGCGCAGCGGGCTGTGGGCGATCACCGTGCCGCGCGCCTTCGGCGGCATCGACGCATCGTTCGCGACGGTGGCCGAGATGTTCGCCATCATCTCCGCGGCCGACCCCTCGATCGGCCAGATCCCGCAGAACCATTTCGGCGTCGTCCAGGCGATCCGCACCACGTCCGACGCCGATCAGCAGCGCCTCCTGTTCGGCGCCGTCCTGGGCGGCGCCCGCTTCGGGAACGCGTTTTCCGAACTCGGCAGCAGAACCGTCGCCGCCTTCGAGACTCGCCTCGACCGGGTCGGCGACGGCGTCCGCGTCAACGGCCGGAAATTCTACTCGAGCGGCGCGCTGCTCGCCCACCTGGTGCCGATCGCCGCGGTCGACGACGAGGGACATGTTCACCTGGCGATCGCGGAACGCGACGCGCCGGGGCTCACCATCGTCGACGACTGGTCGAGCTTCGGTCAGCGCATCACCGCGAGCGGCACCGTCGTTGTCGAGGACGTGTTCGTCCACGCGAGCCACGTCGTTCCGGCCTGGCGCGGCACCGATCGGCCGAGCGCGGACGGTCCGGTCTCGCAACTGATCCAGGCGGCGATCGACGCCGGCATCGCGTCGGGCGCGATCGAGGCGGCGATCGGTTTCGTCCGCACCAGGGCGCGGCCCTGGATCGACAGCGGCCAGGAGCGCGCGTCGGACGATCCCTACGTCATCCACGACGTCGGCGACCTGACCACGCGCCTGCACGCGGCCGAGGCGCTGCTCGAGCGCGCCGGCCGCATCGTCGACGCCGCCGTCGCCTCGCCCGACGAGGACAATGTCGCGGAGGCCTCGATCGCGGTCGCGGAAGCCAAGATCCTCACCACCGAGATCGCGCTCCTCGCCGCCAACAAGCTGTTCGAGCTGTCCGGCACCCGATCGACGCTCGCCGAGCACGCTCTCGACCGGCACTGGCGCAATGCGCGCACCCACACGCTGCACGACCCGGTCCGCTGGAAGTTCCATCATGTCGGCAACTACGCCCTGACCGGCGCCCGGCCGCCTCGCCATGCCTGGATTTGACCGTCCGACGCGCCAGCCGGCGCACCGTATCGCCACCGATCGCGAGGCGGTCGAGGCGGCGCGGCGATTGGCGCCGGTTCTCGCCGCGAACGCATCCGAGCGCGACCGGGACCGTATCCATCCCAGGCGCGAGATCGACGCATTCAGCGCCAGCGGGCTGTGGGGCATCACGGTGCCGCGCGAATATGGCGGGGCGGACGTGTCGGCGTCCACGCTCGCCGAGGTCACCGCGATCGTCGCCGAGGCGGACGCGAGCATCGGCCAGATTCCGCAGAACCACTGGTACATGCTGGAGGCGCTGCGCCTGAACGGCAGCTGGCGGCAGAAGGCGTTCTTCTTCGATCTGGCCCTGTCCGGTGCACGATTCGGCAACGCCTACAGCGAACGCCACAGCAGACGGGCGACCGACCACGAGACGCGCCTGCTCGAGACCGGCGAAGGCCTGATTCTGGACGGAACGAAATTCTACTCCACCGGCGTGCTGCACGCCGACTGGATCGCCGCGGTGGCGCGCGACAGGGACGACCAGGTGGTCATCGCCTTCGTGCCGTCGGGCGCCGAGGGCGTGACGATCGTCGACGACTGGTCGAGCTTCGGGCAGCGAACCACCGCCAGCGGAACGACCGTGCTTTCGAGCGTGCGCGTCGATCCGGCCCATGTGCTGGCGCATCACGAGGCGTTCGACGTGCCGACGGCGATGGGGCCGTTCGCGCAGATCATCCATGCGGCGGTCGATGTCGGCATCGCGCGGGCGGCGCTCGCCGACACGCTCGCGCATACGCGCCGGGCACGTCCGTGGATCGACAGCGGCCGGGAGACGGCGCCGGAGGATCCGCACACGCTCGCGATCATCGGCCGCTTGCAGACCGACATGCATGCGGCCTCCGCGATGCTCGCGCGGGCCGGCCGTTTCGTCGACGCCGCCAGGGCCGAGGCGACCGAACAGACCGTGGCCGAGGCGTCCGTCGCGGTGGCGGAGGCGAAGATCCTCGCCAACGACACCGCGCTCGCCACGTCCAACACCCTCTTCGAGCTCGCCGGCACCCGCTCGACGCTGGCCGCGCACAATCTCGACCGGCACTGGCGCAACGCGCGCACCCACACCTTGCATGACCCGGTGCGCTGGAAGTATCACGCGATCGGCAATTTCCGGCTCAACGACGTCAAGCCGCCCCGCCGCGGCGCGATCTGACTCCGGCAGGCCCGATCGGGATCGATCCGTCGATGATGGAACCGACTTCGTCGCGAAGCGCCGGTCGGAACGGCTCGTTCGGTCTTCTGATCTACTACGGAACCGACAATATCGGCGACGAGATCCAGAGCCTCGCGGCCCGGCGTTTCCTCGACCAGATCGACTACCTGATCGATCGCGAAACGCTCTCCTCGTTCACGGCCGACATGCCGGACGAGCTGGCGAAGGTGATCTTCAACGGCTGGTTCTGCCATTTCCCGGAAAACTTCTCGGCATGCCCGAGCATCGATCCTCTCGCGGTGTCCATGCACGTCACGCCGCGTGCGCGCGAGAGGTTCTCGGACCCGAAGATCCTGTCGTTCCTGGCCGCCAACGGGGCCGTCGGCGCCCGGGACCTCGACACGCTGGAGTTCTTCAGGTCGGTGGGCCTGGACGCCTATTTCTCCGGCTGCCTGACGCTGACCCTGCCGCGGCCCGACGTCGAACCGTCCGGCAACGTGGTGCTCAACGACGTTTCGCCCGAGGTGATCAACCATGTCGCCGGCCTGACGATGCGCAACCTGCTGCTGACGCGGCACAGCGGGCACGGCGAATACTCGCCGCATCTTCGCCTTGCCAAGGCCGAGTCGCTGCTGAGGGAATACGCGAGCGCGCATGCCGTGGTCACCACCCGGCTGCACTGCGCGATGCCGTGTGTCGCGATGGAAACGCCGGTGCTGCTCCTCAACGATGCGCCCGACCAGGAACGCTTCGCCGGATTGCACGAGTTCGTCCATTCCTGCTCGACCGAGGATTACCTGGCCGGCCGGCATGAATGGCATCCGGAACGGCCGCCTCTGAACCCGCACCGCCACAGCATCCTGCGCCACAACCTGATCCGGCGGGCCAGGCGTTTCGTCGATCCCGACAGGGCGATCGCGAAGGACGAGGACTGAGCGGGTCCGCTACGACTCCCAGCCCGCGAGGCGCCGACCGAGCCATTTGAAGAACAGGTTCATTGCCAGTCCGATGATCGCGAGGATCAGGATGCAGGCGAAGAACTGCGGCATCTGGATCAGCGACGAGTAGTAGGTGAGCCGGCTGCCGATGCCGTCCTGGCCACCGACCATCTCGGCGCCGACAGCGGTGAGCAGACCGAAGATGGCGCCCACCATCAGACCGACGACCACCATCGGCATCGCCATCGGAATCCGGATGTGCGCGAAGATCTGCAGCGCGTCGGCGCCGAACGAGCGCGCGAGCGCCACCTTCGCCTGATCGACGCGGCGGAAGCCGGTCGAGGCATTGATCATCACCATCGGGCCCGAAGCGAGAGCAACCGCGACGATGCGCGGCGACAGGCCGAAGCCGAGCTTGAGGATCAGGAGCGGCACCAGCGCCAGCATCGGCGTGGTGACCAGGAGCAGGATGTAGGGAGTGACGATCTTCTCGACCAGCGGGAACTGGGTGACGGTCATCGCCAGCAGGAAACCGACGCTGGCGCCGATGGCGAACCCGATCAGCAGTTCCTCAAGCGTGACGATGATGTGCGGCAGGAGGAACGGGAAATCCGTCACCGCGGTGACAGCGATGACGCTAGGCGGCGGCATCACGTAGGTCGGAACATGCAGTCCGCGAAGCAACGTCTCGAGACCGCCGACGACGATGATGGCGACCAGCAGGACCAGTCCGGCGTCGCGACCCGTCGTGCGTCCGGCGGTGCGCCAGGCCGACAGCCTGCCCAGGGCATCCATCGTCCGGTCAGGCCGCCTGGCGAGCGGGATTGCGGTCGAGCGAACCCTTGACGGCGGCGACGATGTCGGCGAACCGGTGGGTATCGATCGCGGACAATGGCCGCGGTCGCGGCAGCTCGATGTCGAACACCCGACGCAGGCGTCCCGGCCGCCCGCTCATCACGAACACCCGGTCGGACAGGAACACCGCTTCGGGGATGCTGTGGGTGATGAACACGACGGTCTTGCGCGTCTCGAGCCAGATCTCCTCGACGAGCAGGTTCATCTCTTCGCGCGTGAAGCTGTCGAGCGCGCCGAACGGTTCGTCCATCAGCAGGACCGAGGGATCGACCGACAAGGCGCGCACGATCGAGGCGCGCTGCTGCATGCCGCCCGACAGCTCGCGCGGAAATTTCTGCTCGAAGCCGTCGAGCCCGACCCGCCGGACGAGGTCCGCGACGCGCGCCCGGGTCGCGACCGGATCGGCCCTGCGCAGCCGCATCGGCAGCTCGATGTTGCGCGACAATGTCTGCCATGGAAGCAGGTTCGCCTCCTGGAACACCATCGCGACCTGGGGGTGCGGACCATCGATCGGCATCCCGTCGAGCAGGACCCGGCCCCGGTCCGGCCGATGCAGTCCCGCCATCGTCCACAGCAGCGTCGATTTGCCGCAGCCGCTCGGTCCCACGATGCTGACGAACTGGCCTTCCTCGACATCCATCTCGAACCCATCCAGCGCGGGCACTTCGCCACTGCGGGTTCGATACGTCTTGCCGAGATGCCGGACCGAGAGCTTGGCGGTCACGCCCGGAACCGGGTCGGATTGCGCGCCTGGATCGGCGCCACGTCGACCGTTTCGTACTCGGGCGGCAACTTGAACCCCTCCGCGTCGGCGCGGACCTTCGCCCGGTCGAAATCGTTCGCGTGAGCGACGAACTCGTTGCTGATCACGTCGCTCGCCTTGATCCGGCGGCTGATCTGACCGGTCTTGAGACAGGTGTCGAAGAAGAACTGGAACTGCCCCGGGTCCATCCAGCCCCAGCCCTTCGACGCGGTCAGCGGGCCGCGGCAGACATTGGTCAACTGGACGATGTGTTCGGTCGATGCGGTGGGCGAGATCGTGCGCGCGAGCTGCGGGAACCGCCGGTCGACGATGGCGGCCGAAGCGCGCGGGTTGTGCATCCCGAACTCCAGGCCCATCGCATAGCCGCGCAGGTAGTCGGCCCAGATCGCGTGCTTGGCCGGATCCTTCAGTTCGGCCCGGCTGATGTCTTCGCCGTTGGCGGGAAATCGCGAATGCTGGAACAGCAGCAGGTACGAGAAATCCAGACCTTCTGCGTGCCAGGTCGCGCGCTGACCCTCCCAGCACAGCGCCGCGTCGCCGCGACCCTGCGCCAGCGCCTGGCCCCAGCTGGTGCCTGCCTCGACGCAGGTCACGCTGGCCGGATCGAGGCCGAATTGCGCGAGCTCGGTGTCGATGATCGGCTTCCAGCCGATGCTGCCGAGCACGATGGTCTTGCCCTTCATCGCCGCGACGTCGCGCACCGCCTCGCCCTTGCGGAAGGCGAGATTGAAGATGTCGACCGGGTGCTTGCTGAACACCATCAGGATGTCCATGCCGCGATCGAGTCCGAGCGCGAACACGCCAGGAGCGGGCGAGCTCGCGTCGGCACGCCCCTGGTCGATCAAGGTGACGCAGGCGGTGCCGTCGCGCGGCCCCGACTGGTACACGACGTCCAGATCCCCGTAGTAGCCCATGGCGCGCGCCGTCCAATGGAACCAGTCGTCGAGCGTCTCGACGTAGCCGCGCGGCGCGATCCATTGCAGTTCTCGTGTCGCCGCATCGGCGACCAGCGGCCTTGCGATCGTCGATGCCGCTGTCAATACCAGGCCGCGGCCCGCGATCCGGAGCAGGCGCCGTCGCGAAGGTCCGCTCGGCGCCGATTGCGGCTGGTCGTCGCAGGTTCGCATGCCCACGGTCCGGATCGGTTGAGAACGTAGGTAATCACCCGCGTCAGGCCGTGGCAACTGCAAACCACAAAAAAGTTTGCACCATTTTTTTTCTACAATTCCAGTAGGCTGATTGTGGACAGCACGATCGATATCGTCCAACGTCCGGCCACGGACGCGTGAGCGCCCGCACCTGATCGGAGGCGCCCATGGCCAGGCACATTCTTCTGAACGCGTTCGACATGAACTGCGTCGGACACCAATCGTCCGGATTGTGGCGCCATCCGCGCGACCGGGCCTCGACCTACAACACGCTGGGCTACTGGACGGATCTCGCGCGCACGCTCGAGCGCGGCCTGTTCGACGGGCTCTTCCTCGCCGACGTGCTCGGCGTCTACGACGTCTTCGGCGGCAATCCGGACGCGGCGCTGCGCAATTCCTCGCAGGTCCCCGTCAACGATCCCGCGATGCTGATCTCGGCGATGGCCGCCGTCACCGAGCATCTCGGCTTCGGCCTGACCTGCACGCTGTCCTACGAGCCGCCGTTCCCGTTCGCGCGCCGCATGTCGACGCTCGATCATCTCACCAACGGCCGCATCGGCTGGAACATCGTCACCGGCTATCTCAACAGCGCCGCGAAGGGAGCCGGGCTCGCGACCCAGGCCGGGCACGACACGCGCTACGAGATCGCCGACGAATACATGGACATCGTCTACAAGCTCTGGGAGCAGAGCTGGGACGACGATGCCGCGGTGCGCGACGTCGCGTCAGGCATCTTCACCCATCCCGAGCGCGTGCGACGCATCCAGCATGACGGCGCGCATTTCCGTCTCGACGCGATGCATCTCTGCGAACCCTCGCCGCAGCGCACGCCGGTGCTCTACCAGGCCGGCGCCTCGACCAAGGGACGCGCCTTCGCGGCCGGCAACGCCGAATGCGTGTTCGTGGCCGGCCCGTCGAAGAAGGTGATCGCGCCCTCGGTCGCCGACATCAGGCGCCGTGCCGCCGAGCTCGGCCGCGACCCCGCGTCGATCAAGATCTTCTCCCTGCTCACCATCGTCACCGGGCACACCGACGAGGAGGCGCGCGCGAAACTCGCCGACTATCGGCGCTACGTGAGCCCCGAAGGCGCGCTGACCTTGATGGCGGGCTGGACCGGGATCGATTTCTCCCGGTTCGGTCCCGACGATCCTGTCACCCACATCCGCAACGACGCGATCCACTCGGCGGTCGACGCCCTCACCGTCGACGACCCGAACCGGGTCTGGACGGTGCGCGAATTGGCCGAGGAGTCCGCGATCGGCGGTCTCGGCGCCCGCATCGTCGGCTCGCCCGGGCGCGTCGTCGACGAGATGGAGGCCTGGGTGGCCGAGACCGGGGTCGACGGCTTCAATCTCGCCTACGCGATCACCCCCGGCACGTTCGAGGATATCGTCGAATTCATTATTCCCGAACTGCAGCGACGCGGGCTCTACAAGACGGCGTATGCGCCGGGAACCCTGCGCGAGAAGCTGTTCGGCGCCGGGCCGCGCCTGTCGGCGCCGCATCCCGCCGCCGCCTTGCGCGCCGGCGGCGATGCCCGCTCGCTGGCCGCGGCATAGGAGACCAGCGTGCGCGCATTCGGACTGCTGCTCGCCGTCGCCGCGTTCGCCTTCGCGGCCCGTGCCGACGATGTCCCGAGCCTCGCCGGCAAGCGGATCGGCATCACCACGGTGGGAACCAGCCATTATTGGGATCTCAAGGCCTACCAGGCGCAGATCGAGGAGGTGCGTCGTCTGGGCGGCACGCCGATCGCGCTCGACGCCGGACGGGACGACCGGCGGCAGATCGCCCAGCTGCAGACGCTCACCGCCGAACGGCCGGACGCGATCATCGAGGAGCTCGGCAACGCGTCCGTGCTCGAGCCCTGGCTCAGGCGGATCCGGGCCAGGGGCATCCCGCTGTTCACCGTCGACACCGTCTCGCCGTCCTCGATCAACGACACCACGTCCGACAACCACCGGATCGGTCACGAACTCGCCGAGCAGCTCGTCGCCGACCTGCACGGGCACGGCCATATCCTCGTCTTCAACGGCTTCTACAGCGTCCCGGTCTGCGCCATCCGCTACGACGAGCTCATGGCCGTGCTCAAGCGGAACCCGGGGATCACCGTCGTCGAGCCCGAACTGCACGAGGTGATCCCGAACACGGTGCAGAACGCCTACGGCCAGATCGTCGAGATGCTCAACAAATATCCCGCGCACGGCAGCATCGATGCGATCTGGTCGGCGTGGGACATCCCGCAGATCGGCGCCACCCAGGCGCTGCAGGCGAACGGCCGCAACGAGGTCCACACCTACGGCGTCGACGGCAGCCCCGAGGCGGTCCAGATGCTGGCGGATCCCGCGTCGCCGGCGACCGCGATCGTCGCCCAGCAACCCTCGCTGATCGGCAGGACGGCGGTCGACAACATGGCGCGCTACCTCGCCGGCCATCACGACCTGCCGACCTTCACCTACATCGACAGCAAGCTGGTCACCAAGTCGAACGCGGCGTCGGTCCGCAAGGAACTCGGCCAGGGCTCATGACGCCGGCGTCGCTCGTCGTTCGCGGCCTGGTCAAGAGCTTCGCCGGCGTCCGCGCGCTCGATGGCTGCGACCTCACGGTGCAGGGCGGCTCGGTGCATGGCCTGGTCGGCCAGAACGGCGCCGGCAAGTCGACCCTGATCAAGATCCTGGCCGGGCTGCAGCAACCCGACGCAGGCACCGTCGCCCTGTCGGGAGCGAACCTGGTCGGTCCCGATCTGCCGCCGCTCTCGCCCGCGGCTTCGGCACGCGCCGGGATCGGCGTGATCCATCAGGAGCGGCTGCTGGCGCCGACATCGACGGTTGCCGAAGCGCTCCTGCTCGGCCGCGAACCGCGCCTCCCGCTGATCGGTCTGCTCGATCGCGGAACGCTGCGCCGGCGGGCGCGCGACGCGTTCCGCCGTCATTTCGATCTCGACGTGCCGGTCGACGCGCTGGTCGGCGAACTGACCGCCGGGCAGCAGCAGATCCTGCAGATCACCCGCGCGCTGCTCGACGATCCGCGACTGCTGGTCTTCGACGAGCCGACCGCCTCCCTCATGCAGCGCGAGGTCGAACTGCTCGCCGGCATCGTCGACCGGCTCAAGCGGCACGGAATGACGATCCTTTACGTTTCGCATTACCTCGCCGAGATCGAACGGCTTTGCGACCGCGTGACCGTGCTGCGCAACGGAAGCGACGTCGGCACCGTCGTCCCGCGCGACGTTCCCTTGCGCGACGTCGTCGAACTGATGG
>CAXTUK010000072.1:0-9650 GCA_964247395.1 uncultured Acetobacteraceae bacterium | reverse complement strand
GTCCCCGCCCGCTGGCGCGACACCATCCTGGCGCAGGGATCCTTCCCGCTGACCGCCGCCCCATGAAGCGCCGACTGCCGTTCCTCGCCGTCCTGCTCGGCCTCGGCGGACTGGTCCCGTTCCTCGCGTGCGGCTTCGGCGCCGTCTGGGCTTTGCAGCCTGCCGATGCGGCCCGTCCGCTCGCGGCCCTGATCGCCTACGGCGCCGTGATCCTGTCCTTCCTCGGCGCCGTGCATTGGGGAGCCGTCCTCGAGGACGAGGTCGGCCTGGCCGATCGCTCCCGCCTCACGCTCGGCATCCTGCCGGCGCTGATCGGCTGGGCAGCGCTGCTGGTGTTCATGGAACGGCAGCGCGAGCTCGCGCTCGCGATCCTGGCCGCGGGTTTTCTCGGCGTGATCGCCGTCGAGCAACGCGCCGCGCGTGCCGCCCTGCTCCCGCGCGGCTATCTCGTGCTTCGCTGGGTTCTCACCGTGGTCGTCGTCCTGGTCCTGCTCGCGGTTCTCGTCATCCGATCCGCCGGCCTGCACGTCCGGACGTGATCAACCCGCTCGCGCCCGACGCCTGACGGCCCGCGGCCGCTTCGCCCAGTCCGCGTCGAGCATCGGCGCCGCGGGCGGATCGCTCGCCCTGTCCCCTCCATCGATGGCCGGCGCGTACCGATCCGCGTTCGACCCCGGCGTCGTCAGGTCGAAGAACGGCTGCCGGTCCAACGCGAAATGAGGACTGTAGAACGGATCCTGCTTGAGCTGATCGCCGTAGCGCTCGATCATCGTCTCGCGCTCATGGAAGAAGCGTCGTTCGGCCACCGGCCGGTCGTCGCTGCCGCGACTGAGGCTCTCATGGTGCTCGGCCGTGAAATCAGGGGTCCAGATCACGCGGTAGCCCGCTCCCCGCACCCGCAGGCAGAGATCGACGTCGTTGAACGCGACCGCCAATGCCGTCTCGTCGAAACCGCCGACGGCGCGGAACGCGGCCGCGCGCACCAGCATGCCGGCCGCCGTGACCGCCGACATCTCCTGCGGGAAATGGGCGCGACCGGCGTAGCCGCCCTCGCTCGCGTTGATGCCGACATGCGCATGCCCCGCAACGTCGCCGATCCCGAGCATGACGCCGGCGTGCTGGACGGTTCCGTTCGGATAGACGAACTTGCCGCCGACGATCCCGCATTTCGGGTCGGCCAGCATCTCGCCGACCAGCACCGTCAGCCAGCGTCGATCCTCGACCAGGACGTCGTTGTTGAGAAACATGAAATGCTCGGCCTTGCCGGCGGCGGCCGCGAGATTGTTCAGCCGCGCATAATTGAACGGCTCGCGGATGCGCATGACCGTCACGCCGTCGCGCTTCTCCACGCCGGCGATGAACGCCTCCGCTTCCTGGGTCATCGACCAGTTGTCCACCAGCACGACATCGAAGTCCGGATAGTCCGTGTTCGCCAGCAGGCAATCGAGACACCGCCGCGTGATCTCGATCTCGTCCTTGAACGGCACGACGACGCAGACCTTGGGCGTCCGTCCGAACTGCCAGTTCACCTTGTAGAGCGTCATCTCGTTCAGCACCGTGACCTCGGCCGGCAGGCCGCGCCGTTCGAGGTGGTTGGACACCGCGCTGCGTCCGGCCTCGATCGCGTAGCCCTTGTTGGAGATGTTGGCCGCCGTCGAGGTCTCCGACATGCGCCAGTGATACAGGATCTCGGGCACATGATGGATGCGGCGTTCCGGCAGGATCTCGGCGATGCGCAGCAGCAGGTCGTGATCCTGTGCGCCGTCGTGCGCCGGGTCGAGCGGGCCGGCTGCGGCGAGCGTCGCCCGGTCGACCATCACCAGGTGACAGATGTAATTCACCCCGAGCAGCAGCCGGTAGTTCCAGTTCGTCTTGAATGCGGGCTCGGAGAAATGTCCCGAGGCGTCGATCTTGTCCTCGTCCGAATAGAGCAGCTTGGCGCCGCTCCGGCGCGCCTCGGCCAGCATGTGCTCGACTGCAACGTCGACCAGCAGGTCGTCGTGATCGAAGAACATGATCCAGGTCCCGCGCGCCGCCTTGATGCCGGTGTTCGTGGCGAGCGAAATCCCCCCGTTGCGCACCTGACGCAACAGACGGATGCGCCGGTCGGACGCGAACGCCGACATCGCGGCCGAGAGCGCATCGTCGCCGCTGCAATCGTCGACGATGATCAGTTCCCAATCGGACGAGGTCTGGGCGACGACGGAAGCCACCGCCTCCTCGAACTCGGCGATCTTCGGACGATAGACCGGCATCACGATGCTCACCGCCGGAGCGTTCGCCTCCTGCGTCGGCGTTCGCGTTCCCGACCGCGCCGCCTCCACGCGGCCGCGCAGATCGCGCAGATGCTCGCGCAACCAGCCGTCGTAATCGGCGAGCGTGTAGCCGGGATCGGGCAGCAGCGCGCGAACCTGCCGCCGCAGCCGCGTCAGGTCGGCGTGCATCCGGTCGATCTGCTCGATCACGTCGAGCGCGGTCGCTTCGCGCCGATCCGTCACGAAACTGGTCACGTAGGGACTGTTGTCGAGCTCGACCCGCTCGGGCAGCAGGAAGAACCGGAACGGCTTGGGGTGCGCGGAGCGCACGTGCGCAGGCGGCTTGAACTGGAAGCCGCAGTTCGGATCGCAGGAAAGCGCCTTGCCGACGTCACCCCGGTAGCGGTTGGCCCTGATCTGCCCGACGATCTCGTCGTTGCACGTGACCAGCAGGTCGCGCTCGCCCTGCAGCCTGCGCTCGCCGCGCGCAGCCACCACCCAGCCGCGCAGGACGCCATGCGTCAGGCCATCCACGTAGGAATGAATCCGCAAGGGATGCTGCAACGAGAACGAGACCTCCTGGACGAAGCCGCCCTGATACAACACCGTCATGTCGCCCTGACGGCAACGCAGCTCGAGCCGATGCGGCTGGCCGTCGATGACGGCGTCCGGCAACGTGAACTGATAGCCGACCCGCTCCGACTTGAAGCCGGCCGCGGCGACGTCCTCGCGAACCTGGCTGCACACGATCTCGATCAGCGGTTCGCCGTCGACCAGCACATGCAGCAGAACCGGCCGCTCCGGCCGCGCGTCGTCGATCGCCCATCCGCGAACTACGCTCTCCGTCAGTTCGTCGATCGAGCACATGATCATCGCGCAACACTCCAGGCCGCGGGAACGTTACGATAGACAACTAAACGGATCAAGCCTACCCTGTGATCACACAATCCCGATCGATCATGCCGCCTCGCGTCGCCGCTGTCACGATGACCTACAACGAGCCCGAGTTCGCGCATCTGTGGGCGCGTCATTATGCGTCCGAGGTCGGTCCCCGTCATTGCTACATCGTCGATCACGGCTCCTCCGACGGATCGCTCGACGGTCTGCAGGGGGTCAACATCGTCCGCATTCCTCGCTCCCCCCAGGATGATCGGAGGCGAGCGCAGTTCCTGTCGCGCTTCTGCGGCGCCCTGCTCAGCTGGTATGACGCCGTCTTCCACACCGACATCGACGAGATGCTGGTCGCGGATCCCGACCGGCACGCCAGCCTCGCGACTTATTGCGCCGCCGACCAGCGCAGCGTCGTCAACGCGATCGGTTTCGACCTCCTTCATCGTCCCGACCGCGAGCGGGCGCTCTCGCCCGCATTGCCGATCACGATCCAGCGCCGATGGCTTCGCTTCTCCAGCGCCATGTGCAAGCCGGTCCTGATCCGCTCGCCCGTCGAATGGGCGCCCGGTTTCCACTCGGTTCCGGCCGCACCTTCGTTCGGCGAGCTCTACCTGTTCCACCTGCGTTACATCGACCTCAACCGTGGCCTGGCGAGGCTCGACCGGACCAGGCAGCAACCCTGGGAGCAGCACGACGCCGGTGCCCATCAGCGCATGTCCAACGAGGACTGGAGCACCATGCTGGGCTCGATGGCCGGCCTGCCTGCCCGGGCGGTTTCGACGCTGGGACCCGACGCCGATCCCCTCCGGCCCTGGCTCGAACGGGTCGTCGCGAGCGGGCAGGGGCGTGAGCAGGACATCTACCGGATCGACCTGCACATCTATGGCGACGAGCTCTGGCGCCTGCCGTCGCGCTTCGTCGGCCGCTTCTGACCGAAACCCGTCCGCGGCCCCGATGTTGTCACGACGGGCGTGCGAACGTCCGCCGCAGGGAAGAGCAGGCTTGCAATGGACCAATCGATCGCTCTCGCGCTGCCAGGCAGCGCCGTAAGTCATGCCTATGACGATGTCCGCGCGCGCACCGACGCCTATTGCGCCCATCTCTCGCCCGAGGACCAGGCGATCCAGTCGATGGAAGACGCGAGCCCGGCCAGGTGGCACCGGGCCCACACCACCTGGTTTTTCGAGCAGTTCATCCTCGGGCCTCGCCGTCCCGGGCGCCCGCAGTTCGACGACGACTTCAACTACCTTTTCAACTCCTACTACGAATCGCTCGGCGAGCGTCACCCGCGCGGCACGCGCGGCCTGGTCACCCGCCCCAGCGCCGAGGAGGTGACCGCCTACCGCCGTCATGTCGACGAGGCGATGCGCGAGCTGCTTGCCGATCCGGATCCGGAGCTTGCCCGACTCGTCCATCTCGGCCTCGCCCATGAGGAGCAGCATCAGGAACTCCTGCTCACCGACATGATGCATGGCCTTGCGCAGAACCCGCTCGCCTGGGGGCGCCGCCCGATCGCCGTCCTGCCCGGCTGGTCCGAACCCGTCGAGCAGGAACAGCCGCGAATGCTCGATTTCGACGGCGGCATCGTCGAGATCGGCGTCGGCCCTGGCGATGGCTTCGCCTTCGACAACGAGGGCCCTCGTCACCGCGTCCTGCTCCAGCCATTCGCCCTGTCGTCCAGCCTGGTGCGCAACGGCGACTGGCAGGCCTTCATCGCCGACGGCGGCTATCGCAAGGCCGAATTCTGGATGGCGGACGGCTGGGATCGCGTCTGCCGCGACGGCTGGCAGGCGCCGCTCTACTGGCGTGACGGCACCCAGATGGGCCTGGGAGGAGCGGCGGCGGTCGATCCCGACGCGCCCGTTCGGCATGTCAGCTGGTACGAAGCCGACGCCTTCGCGCGCTGGCGCGGCATGCGCCTGCCTACCGAACACGAGCTCGAGAGCGCGGCCGACCATCTGCCGGCCTTCCACGGCCATGTCTGGCAATGGACCGCCTCGCCCTACGTCGCCTATCCGGGCTTCCGGGCGTCGGAGGGGGCCATCGGCGAATACAACGGCAAGTTCATGATCAACCAGATGATCCTGCGCGGCAGCTCGTTCGCGACGTCGCCGGGTCACTCCCGGGCGGCCTATCGGAACTTCTTTCACCCGGACAAGCGCTGGCAGGTGACCGGCCTGCGCCTGGCCGAGGATCGCTGAGCATGCCCGACGGTGCACTCGCCGGGCCATCCTCGGTCCGGGCGGAAATCCTGGCGGGCCTCCAGGCCGCCGAGAAGACGCTTCCGGCCAAGCTGTTCTACGACGAGGAAGGCTGCCGGCTGTTCAACCTCATCACCGGTCTCGACGAGTACTACGTCACGCGCGCCGAGCTGGGCCTCCTGCGCTCGAGCGGCGCCGACATCGTCGCCGCGGCGCCCGCGGACACGCTGGTCGAGTACGGCGCCAGCGACGAAGCGAAGGTCGATCTGCTGCTCGCGCATGGTGGCTACGGCGCCTATATCCCGATCGACATCGCTCCGTCGGCGCTCGAGGCCGTCAGGGCGCGGCTGGCGCGATCCCGCCCCGAGCTTGCCGTGACGCCCCTGGTCGCCGATTTCACCCTGCCCTTGACGCTTCCGCGCCGTCTGGCGGCGACCCGTCTGTGCGGCTTCTTTCCCGGCTCGACGGTGGGCAATCTCGAGCCCGATTTCGTCGTGACCTTCCTTCGCCGGGCGATCGGCACGCTCGCGGGCAGCGATCACGTGGCTCGCTTCATCGTCGGCACCGACCTGCGCAAGGATCCCTGCCTGCTCATCCCCGCCTATGACGACGCGGCCGGGATCACCGCCGCCTTCAACAAGAACATGCTGGTCCACATCAATCGGCTGGCGGGGGCGGATTTCGACATCGAGGCCTTCAGGCACGTCGCTGCCTGGAACGACGCCGAGAGCCGCGTCGAGATGCACCTGGTCAGCACCCGCCGGCAGATCGTCCGGGTCGCCGGCGAGTCCGTCCGATTCGAGGACGGCGAGAGCATCCGCACCGAGAGCAGCTACAAGCATACCCACGAAGGATTCCTCGCGCTGGCCGCGCGGGCCGGCTGGCGAGGACAGGAGTTCTGGACCGACCCGGACCGCCTGTTCGGCATCCACCTGCTCGAGGCGACGACACCATGACGCGCGCCCCGACGATCCTTCTCGTCCTCCTGGCCACATCCGCCCAGGCGATCGCGCAGAATACGCCGCCGCCGAAGAACGGCGTCATCACGCCCGGCGACAATGTCGACCCCGGCATGAAGGTGATGCCGCCGAAAGCGCCCGCCAGGACGCCGGTCGTCCGGCCACCGGGGAGGGCACGGTCAGACCGGCATCACCACGTCGAAGTGGTTCCGAAGTAGCTAGCTCTTGACGGCCTTCGCCGCCTTCCTTCGCTTCGGCTTCGGGGTCTCCTGCCGCTCGCCCTGATCGGCGAACCGGTCAGGGAACTCGCCCAGGTTCTCCTGGATCGCCGGATCCTCCACGATCTCCTGCATCGATGGATCGGCCCCCCTCGTCGATGACGGGTTGGCCAACTGCCCCGTCTGGCCCGACAGTTCGATGTCGACCAGCTCGCGCGCCCGCTCCCAGTATTCGCGATCGCTCCCATGTGGCCGTCCGTCGGCCTCCCATAGATGATAGGCGCGCTCGCGCACCCTGTGCTGGTAGGCCGGATCGTTGTCGTCGAGCGGGTTGATCGCCATCGTCACTCCTGGTCCCTCTGTCGGCGCCGCGCCGGCACTTTTCGCCGCCGCCTTCGTCGCCCATCTGTGGTCAGTCTATAAGGGAGACAGGGAAGTGGCGGAACAGGGACATGCGCAGGCGGTGCTCGGAGGCGGCTGCTTCTGGTGCCTCGAAGCAGTCTATGCCGGCCTCGACGGCGTCCTCGCGGTCAAGTCCGGCTACGCCGGCGGGATCGTGATCAATCCATCCTACGAGCAGGTCTGCTCGGGCCGTACCGGCCACGCCGAAGTCGTCCGCGTCCTCTATGATCCCGGCGTCCTGTCCTACGAGGACCTGCTGAGGGTGTTCTTCTCGATCCACGATCCGACGACCCGCGACCGCCAGGGTAACGACGTCGGAACGCAATACCGTTCGGTGGTCTTCACGGCCGACGATGCCGAACGGTCGCGCGCCGTTGCGGTCCGCGACGAGATCGCCGAACGCGGCATCTGGAACGACCCGATCGTCACCGAGATCGTGGCGGCGGCGCCCTTCTACCCGGCGGAGCCGGAGCACGACGACTATTTCGCCCGCAACCCGGGCGCCGGCTACTGCCGGGTCGTGGTCGCGCCGAAAGTGGCAAAGTTCCGGCGCGAGTTTGCCTCACGGCTGCGGGCTGCTTGATCCTCTTTCCCTGGCGATCCTGTCCAGCGTCGCCAGGCAGGTCCGCACGATCGGCGCGCAGTATGAGTCGGGCGCGCCGAGCGAGTTCTTCTCGCCGGAATAGAGGATTCGCGTCACCGTTCCGCCGTCGACACGGACCGTCATGTGACAGTTGCCGCCGTTGCTGGCGCTGGGACCCTGGATCAAAGGCAGCTGATAGCTGACCGAGCTGCTCGAGCTGGTGTAGTAGGTCAGCACGTCGGTGGCGCCGAAGCTCTGGTGCTGGTCGGGGACGCCTAGGCAGGTCTCGAGATCGACCTCCCGCATGCCGATGAGGCGCGTCTGCGCCCGGTCCGCAATGCGGGAGTCCTGCACCGCGCAACTCGCGATCAGCGGGGCGAGCGACAACGTCGCCAACGACCGTCGTGACCTCAATCTCAATCCTCTTCCTCGATCAGGAACTGGTCGGCTTCGTCGTCGTAGTCGAACAGTTCCGCGTAGCGACCCCAGCCGATCGCGGTGCCGAGCGTCTCCCGTGCGTAGTCCGGCGACATGTGGTCCTCGAGCTCGTCGCGGAAACGCTCGCCCCGTGCACGATGGTTCCAACGCTCGTCCAGGACCTGCCTGATCGCGCCGATCAGCGGCACGTGTTCGCGCAGCACGTTGCCGAAGATGCGCTTGCGTTCTTCCGTCTCTGCCTGCACGAAACCAATTCCTTGATCCGTCAGCCGCACGTCTCCTTCCTCGAGCTCGGCGAATCGCAGCATCTGCATGGTCTCGCAGAGCGGCAGCAGTTCGTCGAGTTCGAGCTGCAGGCTCTCCGACAGCCGCGGCAGGTCGGCGCGTCCGCGATAGGGTTCGGCGGCCAGCGTCTCCATCAGACCGGCCATCAGGTTCGCCGGCACGGGGTGAAGCGCGTTGGCCATCGTCGGCGGTTGTGGGGCCGTCGCACCGGGAGCAGGCACGCTCGTCGCCCGCCGGGTCATCAGCGCGTAGATGTCGTCGACGAACTTCCGGAACTGCGCGTCGTGGCGGTTGCGTGGATGCGCGAACGGCACCGCGAGCTCGCTCGCCACACGGCCCGGATTGGACGAGAACACGAGGATGCGGTCGCACATCAGCACCGCCTCCTCGATGTTGTGCGTCACGATCAGCACCGAGCGCACCGGCAACTTCCCTTCGGTCCACAACTCGATCAGGTCGGTGCGCAGGTTCTCCGCGGTCAGCACGTCGAGCGCGCTGAACGGTTCGTCCATCAGCAGCAGGTCGGGATGCACCACCAGTGCGCGCGCGAGTCCCACCCGCTGGCGCATGCCGCCCGAGAGCTCCTTGGGATAGGCGTTCTCGTAGCCGCCAAGACCGATCAGATCGATCGCCTCCTCGGCGCGCTTCTCCCGCTCCGCACGCCTCACGCCCTGCGCCTCGAGGCCGAGTTCGACGTTCTCCTGCACGGTCAGCCATGGAAACAGCGCGAAACTCTGGAACACCATCGCGACGCCGTCGGCCGGTCCGGTCAGTTGCCTGCCCCGCCAGAGGACTTCCCCCTCCGTCGGCTTAAGCAGCCCCGACACGATCCGCAGCAGCGTCGACTTGCCCGATCCCGACCGGCCGAGCAGTCCCACGATCTCGCCGGTCCGAAGCGTCAGTTCGACATCGTCCAGCACGACGAGTGCCGCGTTGCTCTCCTTGTGATAGGCCTGCCGGCAACCCCTGACGCTGACCAGCGGCACATCCGCGTTCGCATCCATCGTCGGATTCCTAGGCGAGGGTCAGGCGGCGGCTGGAGTAGGCATAGAGCGGACGCCAGAACAGCCGGTTGAACCCGAGCACGAATCCGCTCATCACCACCGTTCCGAGCACGACCTTGATCGTCGAGCCGTCGGCCGTCGCCTGCGCGATGTATCCGCCCAGCCCACGAGCCTGCAGGTGCGTGCTTCCCCAGGTGACGACCTCGGCGAGGATGGAAGCGTTCCACGAACCGCCCGACGCGGTGATCGCTCCGGTGACGAAATAGGGGAACACGCCGGGCAGCACCACCCGCCGCCACCACAGCAGGCTGCCGACGCGGAAGTTCGCCGCCGCCTCCAGCAGGTCTCCCGGAAACGCCGCGGCGCCGGCGATGACGTTGAACAGGATGTACCACTGGGTGCCGAGCACCATCA
>CAXTUK010000071.1:0-9930 GCA_964247395.1 uncultured Acetobacteraceae bacterium | reverse complement strand
CGAGCGCGAGCGCGTCCCCGAGCGGGAGCATGACGAGCTCGCGCTCGACGAGGCGCCCAACCTGCCCGGCACCGTCGACGAGCATCCGAACTGGCGCCGACGCCTGCCCGGTCGTGCAGCGGACATGCTCGACGAGGCCCACGTGTCCGCCCGGCTCGAGCGTCTCGACAGGGTCCGCCGCCTTGGAGGCTGAGCGGACGGTGATGCCGTTCGGAGGCGTCACCGGCCAGAACTCGATCTTCACCGAACATCTCGCCTGGCTCCTCCGGCAGTGCCGCGACGAACTCGACGGACTGCGCGAGGATATCGCCTGGAGCGGCGGCAATCGGGTCGCCGATGATCTCGGAACCCGTCTGCGCCGGACCACCGACCGGCTGGAAACGGCGATCGGCGCCTTCTCGCGTCTCGACCGGATCATCTCGCAGAATGCCGCGGGTGCGGCGGCGGCGCCGATCCTGGCCCGCGAAGCCAGACATCGCACCAGGGACGGCCTGACCGCCGTCGTCGCACTCCTGCATCATCAAGCCGCCAGCACCCCCGATCATGCGAGCGCCGCGGCGCTGCGAGCGGCCGGCGCCCGGGTCGCCGTCGTCACCACGCTGCACGCCTGTCTCGGCGACATCTCCCCGGTGCGGGGCAACGATCGCCCGGTCGATCTGCCGCTCTATCTTCGCGCCCTGTGCGAAGCGATCATGAACGCGATGGACACCGGGACCGGTCGGGCCGTGATCGAGATCGCCGTCGAGCCGCTCTGCGTGACGCCCAACATCGCCCAGTCGCTCGGGATGGTCACGTGCGAACTGGTGACCAACGCCCTGCGGCACGCCTTCGGTCCGGGTCAGCTCGGCCGCATCAGCGTGGTCGGAGAAGGTCTCGATGCCGCCTACTTGCTTTCCGTCGAGGACGACGGGAGAGGTCTGCCGCACCGTTTCGATCACCGGGCGAGGCAGCCGGGCGTCGGCATGCGGCTGATCACCACCATCGTCGAGCAGCTGCAAGGCCGACTGATGCTTCGATCGTGCCCCGGTGCGCGTTGCACCCTCATCCTGCCGCAACTGCTCCTCGCGTGACGGCTTCGCGACAGGCGGAAATGCTTGCGGCGGTCACTCCGATGCCGACAGACTGCGCGACGGCAACTTTGACGTATCCGGCCGGTTTCGAAGACGGACCCGCCCGGGTCCCGGGACTTCCGGGTCTCGTCCTGGGGAGAGCGTAGATGAGCCGCCTGGTTGTGGTCTCGAACAGGGTGCCGGTCGCTGCCGCCGGGGCCAAGGCGGGCGGTCTCGCGGTGGCGCTCCGCGGCCTGATGGAGCAGCGCGGCGGGTTGTGGTTCGGCTGGAGCGGCGACATCGCCGAGGACAACATTGTCCATCAGGTCAGGACCCACGATGTCGGACAGATCCAGTATGCCACCGTCGACCTGACCGGCGAGGAGCACGACCGCTACTACACCGGCTTCTCCAACACCACGCTCTGGCCGCTGCTGCATTCGCTGCTCGAGCACATGAGCTACGAGCGGCGCAACCTGCAGACATACCGCCTCGTCAACGAGCGGATGGCCGGTCAGCTGCAGCCGCTGCTTCGCCGGACCGACGTCGTCTGGGTGCACGACTATCACCTGATACCGATGGCGGCCGCGCTGCGGACGGGCGGGTTCAAGGGACCGATCGGCTTCTTCCTGCATGTTCCCTTCCCTTCGCCCGACATCCTGTCCTCGGTGCCCGAGGGCGGCTCGCTGGTCCGTGACCTGCTCGCGGCCGACCTGATCGGCCTGCAGACCAACAACGACGTCGACAACTTCGCCGCCGCCGCCGCGCGCTACGCCGGCGCCACCCGCATCCCTGGCGCAGGCCTGTTCTATGGCGGCCGCAAGATCCGTCTCGGCGCCTTCCCGGTCGAGATCGACTTCGACGATTTCCGCGTCATGGCGGAAGCCGGCTGGCGCTCGCCGGAGACCGAGCGGCTGCGTCGCAGCCTGCAGGGCCAGACCCTGATCTTCGGCGCGGAGCGCATGGACCCGACGAAGGGACTGCCGCATCGTCTCGCCGGCTTCCGCCGCCTGCTCGAGACACGCCCCGCCTGGCGCCGCCGGACGACGCTGCTGCAGATCGCCGCATCGAGCCGCACCGAGGTCGAATCCTACCGCGCGCTGCGCGAGGAACTCGAGCGCATGTCCGGCGCGATCAACAGCGAGTGGTCCGAGCCCGACTGGGTGCCGGTTCGCCTGCTCGCCCGCGGGGGCGCCCGCGAGGCGATCGCAGGCTACATGCGCGAAGCCCGCGTCGGTCTGGTCACCCCGCTCCGCGACGGGATGAACCTGGTCGCCAAGGAATATGTCGCCGCCCAGGATCCGCAGGATCCCGGCGTCCTGGTCCTGTCCCGCTTCGCGGGCGCCGCTCGCCAGCTGGGCGCTGCCCTGCTCGTCAATCCCTACGACGCCGACGAGATGGCGGACGCGCTCGACACGGCGCTCGGCATGACCCGCCCGGAGCGGCAGGACCGCTGGAAGATGCTCTCCAAGGCGCTCGGCCACACCTCCACCCTCGGCTGGGGCCGCTCGTTCGTCTCCGCCCTGACCCGCGTCGGCGACGAGGGAAGCGTCGTCGAACGCGCTCCGGACATCGCGCTGCCCTCCGAAAGCAGCTTGGAAGCCGCGCACTGAGGCTGCCGACCGGCGCCGGACGGGCCACTTGCAAACAAGTCAGGCTGCAGTAAAACGCGGCCCATGTCGTTCTACAAAGATCAAAGTGCCGCCGACCGCCTCACCGCGCAGGCCAACGCCAGGAAGGCGATGCTCGAGAAGTTCCGCGCCAAGCCGGGCCCCGACGACCCCGAGTTCATCGCCCGTCAGGCGGAGCGAATCGCGGTGGCCGAGGCCAGGGAGAAGCGCCAGGCTGAGCGCAAGGCCGCCAAGGAGGCGGAAGCCGCGCGCATCGCCGCGGAAAAGGCCGCGATTGCCGCCGAGAAGGAGCGCGAGGCCGCGGAACTCGCCGCCTATCTGGCCCGCAAGGCCGACGACGCCGCGGCGGCCAACGCCGAGCACAAGGCGCGCGCCTTGGCCCTCGCGGCCGAACAGAAGGCCGCTCGCGACGCCCGTTACGCCCGCCGCAAGGCCCGCTGAGCAGTCTTAACCGCTTTCTCACCGATACTGTCGATAGTGTCGCCGCCAGGAGGCGGCGATGTCGAGCGACCACGTCACCAACACACTCATCTTCGAGCAGGCCACCGCCGTCGCATGGCGCGCCAGCATGCTGGCGATCGGATCCATCCTGGCTTACGCCGTGGTCCTGGCCGAGTTCTGGCCGACGCCGATGCACCATCGCCTGCTCGATCTTCTGGCCCTTCTGATCGTCCTGCACGTCGCTTCGACCGGCTTCAACGCCACGGTGATCCGGCGACCGCAGTCCGTCCGCCGTTCGACACCGGTGCTGCAGGCCGTCCTCGCCGCGATCCTCGCCGCCGTCTGGGCCTGCGTTCCGGTCATCCTGATGCCCCTGGCGGACGAAGCCGGGCACGACCTGCTGATCTATGTCTGCTCGGGAATGATCACCGGCGGCATCCTGCTCGCACCCGTCCTTCCGGCCGCCTTGTCGTTCGCCGGCATCAACGCCTTGGGTCTCCTCCTCGCGACTCCGGCTCTCGACCACGCTGCCGTCGGCAGGCATTCCGTTCTGATCCTCACCTTCCTCGCGATGACCGTGAGCGTCGCCATCCACCAGAGCCGGGATTTCGCCCGACGGATCCGCAACGAATCGACCGTTCGCGACCAGGGCGACGTCATCGGCATGTTGCTGCGCGACTTCGAGGAGAGTGCGAGCGACTGGCTATGGGAGACGGACAGCGAACTGCGGCTCCGGCGCGTGTCGGCGCGCCTGGGCAGCCTGCTGGGTTTCGACAGCGACACCCTGCAGGGCGCGTCGCTGCGCGGCTGGATCGGCCGCGGCGCGAGGGAGGCGGGTGCCGACAAGGGTGATGCCGATCGGCTCCTGACCGCTCTCGCCGAGCGAGCCCCGTTCCGCGATCTGCAGGTTCTCGTCACCGCCGGCCATGATCCGCACTGGTTCTCCCTGACGGGCAAGCCGGTCCGCGATGCCGACGGCGTCTTCACCGGTTATCGCGGCGTCGGATCGGACATCACCGCGGTGCGGCGTTACGACGAGCGGATCGAGTATCTCGCCCGCTTCGACAGCCTGACCGGCCTGCCCAACCGGGCCAGGTTTCGCGAAGCGCTTGCGGAGGCCTGCGCACGCGAGACGAAGCTGACGCTGCTGCTGCTCGATCTGGACGGCTTCAAGTCGGTCAACGACACGCTCGGCCATCCGGTCGGCGACGCGCTGCTGGTCGAGGTTGCCGGACGGCTGCGCGCCTGCCTCGACGACGGCGATTTTGCCGCCCGCCTCGGCGGCGACGAATTCGCCATCCTCCAGGCCGGCGACGACGGCCCCGGCGCGGAGCGGCTGGCGCAGCGTCTCATCGCCAGCATCTCCGAGCCCTATCGGCTCGGCGCGGTCCTCGCCGGCGTCGGCGCCAGCGTCGGGATCGTCTTCCCCCGCGATGCCCGGCTCGACCCGGAGCACCTGCTCCAGGCCGCCGACCTCGCCCTCTATCGCTCGAAGGCCGAGGGCCGAGGAACCTGGCATATCTTCACGCCGTCGATGGCCGCGCGCGCGCAGGAACGCCAGGCGATGCAATCCGATCTGAAACGCGCGATCGAGAACGACGAACTCGTTCTCGATTTCCAGCCCATCCTCGATCTGTCGACCCGGCAGATCATCGCCGCCGAGGCGCTCGTTCGCTGGATCCACCCGACGCGCGGCCGCATCTCGCCCGCCGACTTCATTCCGATCGCCGAGGATTCCGGCCTGATCCTGCCGCTCGGGGCCTGGGTCCTGCGGCGCGCCTGCGAACAAGCGGCCTCGTGGGAGAGCGACGCGCGCGTTGCCGTAAATCTCTCCCCTGTCCAGTTTCGCGACCCAGGGCTGCTGGCGCTGATCGATGACGCGCTCGCGCTGACGGGTCTTCCGCCGCGGCGGCTCGAACTCGAGATCACCGAATCGGTCTTCCTCGATGCCGTCGACGCGACCGTCGCCTGCCTCAACGCACTGCGCTCGCGCGGCATCCACGTCGCACTTGACGATTTCGGAACCGGCTACTCGTCGCTCAGCTACCTGCGGTCGTTCTCGTTCGACAAGGTGAAGATCGACCAGTCCTTCATACGCGACCTCGGCGCGAACGAAGACGCGATCGCGATCGTGCAGGCGATCGTCGGCATGGCTGGCAGCCTCGGCATGCGCACGACCGGCGAGGGCGTCGAAACCGTGCTGCAGGCCGAGCTCCTGCAGAGCACCGGTTGCAGCCAGGTCCAGGGCTATCTTTTCGGCCGCCCCTGCGCCCCGGCCCAGATCGCGACGCTGCTCAAGCCGGCCGGCCAACCGGTCCGGAGGCTTCTCGAAGCGCCCGTCGACTGAACTTCGATCGGCCTATCGCCCCCATCGCTGGGCGTACCAGCGATGGATGTTGTGCCGGAAGGGGATCACCCAGATCGCCACCCAGAGCACGAGGCTGACGACGATGATGATCCAGGTGAGCATCGACTGTTCTCCTCGAGGCGACCCGCCTATAGCACGACCGTGCCGATCGGGACCTCAAGCACGTGCCTTCCTCTCGCCCCTCCGCCCTCGACGCCGATGCCGTGCGCGATGCCTATCGGCGCTGGGCCGGCATCTATGACCGGGTCTTCGGCAGCGTCTCCGCCGCCGGTCGGCGCCGCGCCGTCCAGGCGGTGAACGCGGCCGACGGCGAGCGGGTTCTCGAAGTGGGCGTCGGCACCGGCCTCGCATTGCCGCACTACGATCGCCGCAAGCGGATCACCGGCATCGACCTGTCGGCCGACATGCTCGACCTCGCCCGGGCGCGGGTCGCGCGCGACAACCTGACCCACGTCGAACGGCTCGAAATCCGCGACGCCGAGAACACCGGCCTGCCCGACGCCAGCTTCGACATCGCGTCGGCCATGTTCGTGGCCTCCGTCGTGCCCGATCCGCGCGCGCTGCTGGCCGAGATGAAGCGCGTCGTCCGGCCAGGCGGCCTGCTGCTGTTCGTCAACCACTTCAGCGCCGCGGGCGGCCCGCGCCTGCTCGTCGAGCGCGCCATGGCGGGCGCTGCGCGCTCGCTCGGCTGGCATCCGGACTTCGCGTTCGAAGCGTTGCTGCCGACGGCCGACCTCGCGCGCGCGACCCGGACGCCGGCGCCGCCGCTGGGCCTTTTCACGCTGGTGGCGCTGCGCAACATCACCATGTAGCGAAGGCGTCGCCTTGATCGGTCGAGCGGCGTCGGATACTCGTCCCGATCGATGTTGAACAGGCGGCCAGGCGTGCGGACAGGACGGATGGGCATCACCGGACGGATCGGCGCCGCCGCGGTGGCGGTGGTCCTGTCGCTGGCTGCGCCGGCCGCGAACGCCCAGGCGCCGCGCCCCTGGCAGCTCGGACTGCAGGATGCCCACTCGCCGGTCCAGCGCGACGTCGTGGCGCTGAACGATTTCATCCTCTACGTCATCATCGGCATCGTCGTCTTCGTGGCGCTGCTGCTGCTCTGGGTCATCGTCCGCTACAATCACCGGGCGAACCCCACGCCGAGCCGCACCACCCACAACACCCTGGTCGAGGTCGCCTGGACCGTCCTCCCGGTGCTGATCCTGGTCGCGATCAGCATCCCGTCGCTCAAGCTGGTCTATTTCGAGGACCGCACCCTCAGCCCCGATCTCACGGTCAAGGTCACCGGTCACCAATGGTACTGGGAGTACACCTACCCGGACCGCGGCGGCATCGACTTCACCAGCTACATGGTCCCCGGCGACAAGCTCCCCGCCAACATGAAGGATTTCCGTCAGCTCGCCGTCGACAACCCGCTCGTCGTCCCGGCCGGCCGGAACATCCGCGTCCTTATCACCAGCGGCGACGTCCTGCATGGCTGGTTCGTGCCCTCGCTCGGCGTGCAGCGCTATGCGATTCCCGGCCGCGTCATCGAGACCTGGTTCAACGTCGACAAGCCGGGCGACTATTATGGCGAGTGCAACCAGATCTGCGGCATCAACCACGACGCCATGTCCATCGACGTGCACGCCGTCACCCCGGCCCAGTTCGAGGTCTGGCTGAAATCGGCGAAGGACAGATATAGCGCCCTGACCCCGAGCCGGCGCTACGCGCTGCTCGAAGACGGATCGGGCGTCGGCCGCTGAGCCGGCAAACGAAGGAGAGTTGACGATGTCCGCCTTCAGCCACGACGGCGCCCTGCCGGCCCACGACGCGCACGGCGCGCATGGCCATGACGCGCACGACCACGGCCCCCCGCACGGCTTCTTCCGCCGCTGGTGCTGCTCGACCAATCACAAGGACATCGGCACGCTCTACCTCGTGTTCGCCATCTTCAACGGCATGTTCGCCGGCCTGCTGTCGATGTGGATGCGCGCCCAGCTGATGCACCCGGGCAGCCACCTCGTCGCCAGCGGACAGCAGTGGAACGCCATCGTCACCTCGCACGGCCTGATCATGATCTTCTTCACGGTCATGCCCGCGCTGATCGGCGGCTTCGGCAACTGGTTCATCCCGCTGATGATCGGCGCGCCCGACATGGCCTTCCCGCGCCTGAACAACATGAGCTTCTGGCTCGCGGTCGCCGGGATGACCTTCGCGACCCTCGGCCTCGTCACCGGCCAGGGCTCGGGCGTCGGCTGGACCCTCTATCCGCCGCTCGCCAACGCCACCTACCAGAGCGGCGTCTCGACCGACTTCACCCTGTTCGCCATCCACCTGACCGGCATGTCGTCATTGTTCGGCGCGATGAACTTCATCGTCACCATCCTCAACATGCGCGCCCCGGGCATGGGCCTGTTCAAGATGCCGCTCTTCGTCTGGGCGCAGCTGGTCACCGCCTTCCTGCTGCTGCTGGCGATCCCGGTGCTCGCGGGCGCCGTCACCATGCTGATCTGCGACCGCAATTTCGGCACCAGCTTCTTCGACCCGCAGGGCGGCGGCGACCCGGTGCTGTTCCAGCACCTGTTCTGGTTCTTCGGCCACCCGGAGGTCTACATCCTGATCCTGCCGGGCTTCGGCATCATCAGCCATGTCGTCTCGACCTTCGCCCGCAAGCCGATCTTCGGCTATATCGGCATGGTCTATGCGATGATCGCCATCGGCGTGGTCGGCTTCGTCGTCTGGGCCCACCACATGTTCATCTCGGGCATCTCGGTCGACACCCGCGCCTACTTCATGGTCGCGACGCTGGTCATCGCGGTGCCCACCGGCATCAAGGTGTTCAGCTGGATCGCGACGATGTGGGGCGGCTCGATCGAGTTCAAGACGCCGATGCTGTTCGCCGTCGGCTTCATCTTCCTTTTCACCGTCGGCGGCGTGACCGGCATCGTCCTGGCCAATGCGTCGATCGACCAGTATCTGCACAACACCTATTATGTGGTGGCGCACTTCCACTACGTCCTGTCGCTCGGCGCGGTGTTCGCGATCTTCTCCGGATGGTACTACTGGATCGGCAAGATGAGCGGCCACGACTACCCCGAATGGATCGGCAAGCTCCATTTCTGGCTGACCTTCATCGGCGTCAACCTGACCTTCTTCCCGCAGCACTTCCTGGGTGCGGCCGGCATGCCGCGCCGCTACCCCGACTACCCGAACGCCTTCGCCGGCTGGAACTACGTCTCGTCGATCGGCGCCTTCATCTCCGGTGCTGCGACCCTGTTGTTCGTGATCGGCGTCGTGATGACGTTCATGAGCAAGCGCAAGCTCGCCGACAACTACTGGGGCGAGGGAGCGACCACGCTCGAATGGTCGCTCCCGTCGCCGCCGCCGCATCACACCTTCACCACCATCCCCCGCCTGCGCTGATGTCCGGCTCCGCTGCCGGAACCCTCGCCGCTCCGGCCGCCACCGCCGGAGCCGGCGACTGGCTAGCCCTCCTCAAGCCGCGCGTCGTCAGCCTGGTCGTCATGACCGGGTGGATCGGCCTGTTCCTGGCGCCCGGCCACCTCAACCCGGTGCTGGCCTTCACCGCGATCCTCTGCATCGCGCTGGGCGCCGGCGCCGCGGGCGCGATCAACATGTGGTACGAGCGCGATATCGACCGCCTCATGCGCCGCACAGCATCGCGGCCCGTCGCCGCCGGCCGCGTCGATCCCGACGAGGCGCTCTGCTACGGCATCGTGCTGTCGGTGATGTCGGTCGTCACGATGGGCTTGGCAACCAACGCCGTCGCCGCCGCAGCCCTCGCGCTCTCGATCGCCTACTACGTCTTCGTCTACACCGTCTGGCTCAAGCGCCGCACGCCGCAGAACATCGTCATCGGCGGCGCCGCCGGCGCCTTCCCGCCGATCATCGGCTGGGCGGCAGTGACCGGCCATGTCGCCCTGCTGCCGGTGCTGCTGTTCACGATCGTCTTCCTCTGGACGCCGCCGCATTTCTGGTCGCTGTCGCTCTACGCCTGCGGCGACTACAGCCGCGCCGGCGTGCCGATGCTGCCCGTCGTCGCCGGCCGCCGCGCGACCCGCCGGCAGATCGTGCTCTACACGCTGATCCTGGTGCCGGTGTCGCTCGCGCCCTGGGCCCTCCACCTGACCGGCCCGGTCTACGGCATCTCCGCCCTTCTCCTGGGCGGCGGCTTCATCGCCGCCGCCGTTCGCGTCCTGCTCGACCGCCAGGACGAGACCGGTCATAGCCGGACCAACGACAGGCCCGCCCGCTTCGCCTTCCGCTACTCGCTCGGCTACCTCGCCCTGCTCTTCGCGGCCATCGCCGCGGATCATCTATGTCCATAACCGAAGGCCAGGGCTCTGCCCTGGACCCGCCAAAGGCAGCCGCCTTTGGAAACCATCACTTGAGTCAGGCGGGTTTGGGGGCGCTCGCCCCCAACGGGTCCAGG
>CAXTUK010000070.1:9751-9969 GCA_964247395.1 uncultured Acetobacteraceae bacterium | reverse complement strand
CCAGGTCGATCGCGCTCGCGTTGCGCATCGACGACCCGGTCGCCATCGAGGGCGACCGCGACCTGCTGATGGAAGCAGTCGCCAACCTACTCGACAACGCCGTGAAGTTCACGCCAGGAGGCGGTCATGTCGAAACCGTCGTCGGACGCTTCGCCGGCAGGCCGCTCAAAGCCCTCCCCGCAAACGACCAAGGCCGCGGCCGGCGCGCCCACGCGGCG
>CAXTUK010000070.1:0-9741 GCA_964247395.1 uncultured Acetobacteraceae bacterium | reverse complement strand
CCATCGCGGTCGCCGATGACGGCATCGGCCTGTCCGGGCACGACTGCGCGTCGGTCCTGAAACGCTTCTACCGCGCCGACCGGAGCCGTCACGTGCCCGGCAGCGGTCTCGGCCTCAGTCTCGTCGCCGCGATCGCCGGCCTGCACGGCGCCGACATCGCCGTCGAGCCGCTGACGCCTGGCGTGCGGTTCCGGCTGTCGTTCCAACGGGACTTGCCGCCCGGTCCGTGGAAAGAAGGCCGATGAACCGGGATCGACTGGCCATGCTGTTCGGCCTGGCACTGCTCGCCGGTTGCGCCCAGCCGGACGATCCGAACGATCCGCCGCAGAGCCATGTCGGCACCTGCAGCCACTATCAGAGCGCGATGCGTCAACTCGAGAACGTGCCGAACTGCGAGATGCGGACCCGGCATACGCTGATCAACGGCCTGTCTCCGGCCTACCCGGGCAACAAGTCCTGAAGTCCGCCACTAAACTGGAATTTCGTTGAGCGGGCCCGGTCGCTTGGCTACCCGCTTGCGTCGTCACCCAGCGAGGTCAGCGCGTGAACGCCATCGTCGTCGTGGCACTGAGGAAGCCGTTGACCTTCGTCGTGCTCGCCATCCTGATCGTCGTCTTCGGCGGCCTGGCCACGTTGCGCACGCCCACCGACATCTTCCCCGACATCGGCATTCCCGTCGTCGCAGTGGTCTGGACCTACAACGGCCTGTCGCCGGAGGACATGTCCGGACGCGTGGTCTATTACTACGAGCGCAACCTCACCACCTCGGTCAGCAACATCCAGCACATCGAGAGCCAGTCGCTCTACGGCCGCGCCATCGTCAAGATCTTCTTCCAGCCCGGCACCGACATCGCCGCGGCGCAGGCGCAGATCACCGCGACCTCGCAGACCGTGCTCAAGCAGATGCCCGCCGGCATCACCCCGCCGCAGGTGCTGCTCTACAACGCCTCCAGCGTTCCCGTTCTCGACCTGCAGGTGTCCGGCAGCAACATGCCGGTGCAGGACATCTACGATCTCGCCTCGAACTTCATCCGCCCGCAGCTGGTGACCGTGCCTGGCGTCGCGATCCCCACGCCCTACGGCGGCACCTCGAAATATGTCGATGTCGATCTCGACCAGCAGAAGCTGATCGAGCACGGATTGTCGGCCGACGACGTGCAGGCGGCTCTCGCCAAACAGAACATCGTGCTGCCCGCGGGCGACCAGAAGATCGGCAAGTTCGACTATTTCGTCACCACCAACTCGACCCCGATCGACATCGACACCTTCAACGAGATGCCGATCAGGCAGGTCGGCAACGCCATCGTCACGCTGCGCGACGTGGCGTTCGTCCATCGCGGCGGCCCGCCGCAGGCCAACATCGTGCTCGTCGCCGGCCATCAGGCGGTGCTGATCGAGATGCTCAAGACCGGCAGCGCGTCCACGCTCGCCGTGGTCGACGGCGTCAAGCGCCTCCTGCCGACGATCGAGAAGACGCTGCCGCCCGGCGTGTCGATCAAGCCGCTGAACGACGCCTCGACCTTCGTCCGCGCGTCGATCGTCGACGTGGTCCGCGAGATGGGCGTCACCGCCGTGCTCACCGGCCTGCTGGTGCTGGTCTTCCTGGGCAGTTGGCAATCGACCCTGATCGTCGTCGTCTCCATCCCGCTGTCGATCCTGGCTTCCATCGTCCTGCTGTCCTGGCTCGGACAGACCATCAACGTGATGACGCTCGGCGGCCTCGCGCTCGCGGTGGGCATCCTCGTCGACAACGCCACCGTCATGATCGAGAACATCGCCACCCACATCGAGAGCGGCCAGGAACTGGAGGAGGCGATCATCGACGCCGCCAACCAGATCATCGTGCCGACGCTGGTCGCCACGCTCTGCATCTGCGTCGTCTTCCTGCCGCTGTTCACTCTGAGCGGCGTCGCCGGCTACCTGTTCGCGCCGCTGGCGATGGCGATCGTCTTCGCGATGGTGGCTTCCTTCATCCTGTCGCGAACCCTGGTGCCCACGATGGCCAACTGGATGCTGCGCGGGCAGGCCGCCAGGCATCTCGCCGCCCATCAGGGTCACGATCATCCGGTCTCCCGGGGACCCTTCGCCCGCTTCCAGCGCGGGTTCGAGCGGGGCTTCACCCGGTTCCGCGATCGCTACCGGAGCGCGCTGGAACTCGCCGTCCTCTACCGGATCCGCTTCATCGCGGGCTTCCTCGGCCTGACGGTCGTCTCGATGCTGCTGGTCCCGTTCCTCGGCCGGAACTTCTTTCCCGGCATCGATTCCGGCGAGATCGACATGCACATGCGCACGCAGGTCGGCACCCGCATCGAGGACTCCGCCAAGCTCGCCGCTCTCGTCAACCAGCAGATCCGGCGGCTGCTTGCCGGCCACGTCGCAGGCGTGACCGACAATTGCGGCCTGCCGGTCAGCGGCATCAACGAGGCCTACGGTTCGTCGGGCACGATCGGGCCGTCCGATTGCGATCTCACCATCAGCCTCGATGACCAGGCCTCGCCCGTCGACGCGTATCGCCGCATTCTCCGCCGCCATCTGCCGGCGTCGTTCCCGGGCACCTCGTTCGCCTTCCTGCCCGGCGACATCACCGCCAAGATCCTCGATTTCGGCCTGCCGTCGCCGCTCGACGTGCAGGTGATCGGCCGCGACACCAGCGCCAACTACGACTATGCCAAGTTGCTGCTTGGCGAAATCAGGCGCATTCCCGGCATCGCCGACGCGCGCATCCAGCAGGCGTTCGGGGCGCCCACGTTGCGCATCGCGACCTCGCGCGCCTTCGCGCTCAGGACCAACCTGACGGAGGCCGACGTCGCGCACAATGCGCTGGCGAGCCTGTCGGGCTCAGGCCAGACCGCACCGAGCTTCTGGCTCAACACCAGGAACGGCGTGTCCTACCTGGTCAACCTGCAGACCCCGCAGAACCAGCTCGAGACGATGAACGATCTCGAAACGATCCCGGTCGACAGCGGCGGCGATCCCGGCGGCCGCATGCAGATCCTCGGCGCGCTCGGCAGGATCTCGCAACAGGGCTCGCCGCTGGTCGTCTCGCACGAGAGCATCATCCCGACGATCGACATCTATGCCGCCAACGCCGGCCGCGATCTCGGCGCCGTCAGCGACGCGGTCGATCGCGCCATCGCCGCGACCGAGGGCAAGCTGCCGCGCGGCTCGCGCGTCGAGGTGCGCGGCCAGGCGGAGACCATGGCCAGCGCCTATTCGCAGCTCCTGTTCGGTCTCGCGCTGTCGGTGGCGCTGGTCTATCTGATCATCGTCGCGAACTTCCAGTCCTGGCTCGACCCGTTCATCATCATTACCGCCCTGCCGGGCGCGCTCGCAGGCATCGTCTGGGCCTTGTTCCTCACCCACACGACGATGTCGGTCCCGGCGCTCACCGGCGCCATCCTCTGCATGGGCGTCGCGACCGCCAACTCGATCCTCGTCATCTCCTTCGCCCGCGACGCTTTGGCGGTGCACGGCGACGCGGCGCGCGCCGCCGTCGAGGCCGGCTTCTCGCGCGTCCGGCCGGTGCTGATGACCGCGCTCGCGATGATCGTCGGCATGCTGCCGATGTCGCTCAGCAACACGCAGAACGCACCGCTCGGGCGCGCGGTGATGGGCGGCCTGGTCGTCGCCACGATCGCCACCCTGCTGTTCGTGCCGGCCGTCTTCGCGCTCCTTCACGCCAGGCCCAGGCGGGAACCGGTCGCCACCAGGCAGAAACTGGCCTGATGCGCCGGACCAAGACGTGGCTGTTCTGCCTGCTGCTGCTGCTGGCAGGGCTCGCGGGCTGGGGGATCTGGCAGCGACACGCGAGCGTCGCGGCGCTCGCCATCGAGGCCGACCAGGGCGCCGTGCCTTCCGTCACCGTGGTCTCGCCCAGCCACGGTCCCTCGTCGCGCGACCTGACGCTGCCGGGCGACGTGCATGCCTGGTACCAGGCGCCGATCTTCGCCCAGGTCACCGGCTACGTGCGGGCCTGGCACAAGGACTATGGCGCGCCGGTGAAGGCGGGTGACCTGCTGGCCACCATCGACACGCCCAGCCTCGACGAGCAGGTCGCGGAGGCCCGCGCCCAGCTCGAAGTCGCGCAGGCGAACTACGAACTCGCGAAGATCACCGCCGGCCGCTACCAGAAGCTGTCCGGCACCCAGGCCGTCGCCGAGCAGGACGTCGACGTGAAGGTGGCGACCGCGCGCGCGCAGAAGGCGCAGGTCGACGCGGCCGGTGCCCATCTCGGCGCGCTCCAGGCCCAGGAGCGGTTCAAGCGGATCGTGGCGCCGTTCGACGGCGTCGTGACCGCCCGGCTGACCGATGTCGGCGACTACGTCAATGCCGGCGGCGGCGACGCCGGCTCATCGCGTCAGGAACTGTTCGGCGTCGCCGATATCCACGCGCTCCGCGTCTTCGTCTCGGTGCCGCAGGACTACTCGGCGTTCCTGGCCCAGGGCGTGACCGCGACCCTGACGTTGCCGCAGTTCCCCGACCGCGTCTTCAAGGCCCGTGTCCTCACCAACGCCCAGGCGGTCAACGAGCAATCCCGCACGGTGCTGACCGAGCTCGTCGTCGACAACGCGCAGCACGAGATCCTGCCCGGCGCCTTCGCCAGCGTCACCTTCCACGTGCCGACCGACCGTGACGTCCTGATCGTCCCCGAGCAGGCGCTGCTGTTCCGCTCGCGCGGCATGGAGGTCGCGCTCGTCGGAAGCGACGACAAGGTGCATCTGCAGGTGGTCACATTGGGCCTCAATTTCGGCGCCACGGTGCAGATCGTCAGCGGTCTGAAGGCTGGCGACCGCCTGGTCGCCAACCCCTCCCTCGGACTGATCGAAGGCGAGCCGGTGCGCGTCGTCGATGTGCCGTCCCAGAACGTCGACGACGAGAACGAGGGCGCCTCGCCCGCTCCGCACCAGCCATGAGGGTTCCGCTGCTCGCCGCCTGCGTGATCGCAGGCGGCCTGTCCGGCTGCGATCTCGCCCCGGCCTATCATCCGCCGGCGATGGCGCTGCCCGACAGCTACCAGGGCTCGGGGCCGTGGCACGTCGCGCGGCCTGCCGACAACGTGCCGCGCGGTCCGTGGTGGGCGCTCTACGGCAATCCCACGCTCGACCGGCTCGAGAGCGAACTCCCGCAGAATCCCGACCTGAAGTCTGCCGCCGAGAGCTTCACCCAGGCGCGCGACATCGCCGCCGAGGCCGAGTCGGGCCTCTACCCGCAACTCGGCGCCGGTTACTCGATGTCGGAGAACCGCCAGTCCGTGAACCGCCTGTTCCGGTCGCCAACCAACTTCCCGCTCGAGCAATCCCTGGTCAGCGCCGACCTCGCCGCGTCGTGGGAGATCGACATCTGGGACCGGATCACCAATGCGGCGCGGGCGCGCAAACGCGTCGCCCAATCCGTCGCCGCCGATCTCGCCTCGCTCGATCTGAGCCTGCAGGCCGAGCTCGCCGACGACTACATCGCACTCCGCGGTCTGGACGGCGACTCGGCGGTCTTCCGCCGGAGCATCGGCTTCTATGGCACCGCGGTCTCGATCACGCGGCTGCGCCAAGCCGACAAGATCGGCTCGGCGCTGGACGTCGGACGCGCGCGGTCGCAGCTCGCCTCCGCCCAGGCGGCCCTGCTCGACATCACCGCGCGACGCGCCCTGCTCGAGCACGCCATCGCCAGCCTGATCGGCGTCCCGGCGAGCGGCTTCTCGGTCCCGCCGCAGCAGGATACCGCCCTGACCGAACCGGCGATTCCCGCCGGGATCCCCTCCGCGCTGCTGCAGCGCCGGCCGGACGTGGCGGCCGCGGAACGCCTGATGGCGGCGGCGAACGCCTCGATCGGCGTCGCGCGCGCCGCCTTCTATCCGAACGTCTCCCTCGGCGCCACCGCCGGCTTCGTCGCCCGCAGCTTCGACCTGGTCAGCCTGCCCAACAGCATGTGGTCGGTCGGCATGTCGCTCGCCGAGCCCCTGTTCCAGGGCGGCCTGCGCACGGCCGTGCTGCAGCAGGCGAAGTCCGCCTATGCCCAGACCCGCGACTCCTATCGCGCCACCGTGCTCGCCGCCGACCAGGACGTGGAGGATCAGCTCTCCAGCGTTCGCCTGCTGTCGCAGGAAGTGGCGCGCGACCAGGAGGCGGTCACCGCCGCCGCCAGCGTCCAGAACCTGGCGCTGCAGCTCTACACCGCCGGTGCCGACAACTATCTGAGCGTCGTCGTCGCCCAGGTCACCGCCCTGACCCGCGGGATCACCAAGGTCGACACGCAGACCCGCCAGCTGCAGGCCTCCGTCAACCTGATCCGCGCGCTGGGCGGCGGCTGGAGCACCGCGCAACTGCCGACCGCGAAGCAGATCCGCCCATTCGACCCGCTCGTGCCCGGTTAGCGAGGCCAACCCACGCGAACCCGACCGCCCGAACGATGTTTCCCTCTCCGAACCCAGGGAGGCGGGACATGTCGGCCACCACGAGAGACGGCTTCCTCGAGCGCATCGGGCTGCCGCCGTTCCTGTTCTGGGGCTTCGTCGGCACCCTGCTGTTCATGGTCGGCGACGGCGTCGAGAGCGCCTACCTCTCGCCCTTCCTGGTCCACCGCGGCATCACCGAGCACGCGGTCGCGATCCTGGTGACGGTCTACGGCGTCGCCGCCGCGATCTCGTCGTGGCTGTCGGGCGCGCTCTCCGACATGATCGGCCCCAAGAAGGTGATGATCGTCGGCCTCTCGATCTGGATCGTCTTCCAGGTCCTGTTCCTGACCTTCGCGATTCCCACCACCAACTATCCGCTGATGATCCTGTTCTACGGCCTGCGCGGCTTCGGCTACCCGCTGTTCGCCTTCGGCTTCCTGATCTGGATCGTCGTCACCGTCGAGCCCAGCCGGCGCGGCACCGCGTGCGGCGGGTTCTGGTTCGCCTTCACCGGCGGCCTGCCGACGCTCGGCTCCGCCTTCGCACGCGGCTCCATCCCGCTCGTCGGCACCTACATGACGCTCTGGCTGGCGCTCTGCCTGGTCATCGCCGGCGGCCTGCTCGCCCTGCTCGGCATCGCCGACAAGCGCGGCGGCATGCGCCAGGAGGGTGCCTCGGACCACCCGTTCCGCACCCTGCTGCAGAGCTTCACCATCGTGCGCACCCATCCAAAGGTCGGCCTCGGCTGCATCGTGCGCGCGATCAACACCTCCGCCGAGTTCGGCTTCCTGGTGATGCTGCCGATCTACTTCACCAAGACCCTGCACTTCACGCTCGCCCAGTGGCTCGAGGTCACCACCTGCATCTTCGCCAGCAACATCATCGGCAACCTGCTGTCGGGCATCGTCAGCGACCGCCTCACCTGGCGTCGGACCATCATGTTCATCGGCGGCGTCGGCTGCACCATCTCCACCCTGGTGCTCTACTGGGTGCCCACCCATTTCGGCCCGGACGGGATGCTGCTCACCCTGGTCGCCGGCGCCTTCTACGGCCTCACCCTCGCCGGCTACGTGCCGCTGTCGGCGCTGATGCCCTATCTCGCGCCCGAGGACAAACCGTCCGCGATGTCGATGCTCAACCTCGGTGCGGGCGCATCGGTCTGGATCGGGCCCGCGATCGTCGCCGCCTTCCAGGGCTTCGTCGGCGTGCTCGGCGTGATGTGCATCTACGCCGCGATCTATCTCGCCAGCGCCATCGTCGCCACCTTCCTCACCCTCGATCCGGAGGTCGAGGATCAGATCGCCGCCGACCGGCAATCGGGAGCCCTCGTCGCCGGCCACTGACTTTCGTGCCATACTGATCGGACGCCCATGCTGACGATGCCGCAACCCGACCAGTCGGTGCTCGACCGGCGCGACGCCATCGTGGCCGCGCTGCGCGCCATCGTGCCCGGCGAGGGCGTGATCGACGCCGAGGCCGGCCGCCGCGCCTACGAGAGCGACGCGCTCACCGCCTATCGCACCCTGCCGATGGTCGTCGTCCTGCCCGAGACCACCGACCAGATCGTCCGCATCATGCGCACCTGCGCCGCCGGGAAGATCAAGATCGTTCCCCGCGGCGCCGGCACCTCGCTCTCCGGCGGCGCCCTGCCGCTCGCCGACGGCGTCGTCCTCGGCCTCGCCAAATTCAACCGGATCCTCGAGATCGACACCGCCAATCGCTGCGCCGTCGTCCAGCCGGGCGTCACCAATCTCGCCATCACCCACGCCGTGCAGGACCAGGGCCTCTACTACGCGCCCGATCCCTCCAGCCAGATCGCCTGCTCGATCGGCGGCAACGTCGCCGAGAACTCCGGCGGCGTGCACTGCCTCAAATACGGCCTGACCACCAACAACGTCATCGGCCTCGAGATGGTCACCATCGACGGCGACATCGTCCGGCTCGGCGGCAAGCATTTCGACGCCTCGGGCTACGACCTGCTCGGTCTGATGGTCGGCTCCGAAGGCCTGCTCGGCGTTGTCACCGAGGTCACCGTCCGCCTGCTGCCCCATCCGCCCGGCGCCCGCGCCCTGCTGATCGGCTTCCCCGACACCACGAGCGCCGCCGAGTGCGTCGCCGACATCATCGGCCAGGGCATCATCCCGGGCGGCATGGAGATGATGGACCGGCTCGTCACCGAGGCGGCCGAGGCCTTCGTCCATGCCGGCTACCCGCTCGACGCCGAAGCCGTCCTGATCGTCGAGCTCGACGGCTGCGAGGCCGAGGTCGACCTCCTCGTCGAGCGCGTCGAGGCCATCGCCGTCGGTCACCGCGCGAGTTCCATCCGCGCCAGCCGATCCGAGGAGGAACGCCTGCTGTTCTGGGCCGGCCGCAAGGCGGCCTTCCCCGCCGTGGGCCGCATCTCGCCCGACTACCTTTGCATGGACGGCACCATCCCGCGCAAACGCCTCGCCGAAGTCCTCGCGCGCATCAGGCAGATGGCATCGCGGCACGGGCTCCGCTGCGGCAACGTGTTCCATGCCGGCGACGGCAACCTGCACCCGCTCATCCTCTACGACGCCAATGCCCCCGGCGAGCTCGAGCGCGCCGAGGAATTCGGCCACGACATCCTCCGCCTCTGCGTCGAGGTCGGCGGCGTGCTCACCGGCGAACACGGCGTCGGCGTCGAGAAGCGCGACCTGATGGACGCCATGTTCACCGAGACCGACCTCGACCAGCAGCTGCGCCTCAAATGCGCCTTCGACCCGGACAGCCTGCTCAATCCCGGCAAGGTGTTCCCGCAGCTCTGCCGTTGCGCCGAGATGGGCCGTGTGCACGTGCACGCGGGGAAGACCCGGTTTCCCGAGTTGCCGCGGTTCTGATGTTCGTCCCGCAGGTCAGGGACGTCGTGCCTGGCACGCCAGCGCGTGACGCCCCTGAAACCCCGCCAGGGGCTGGGCCCCTGGACCGCCTTGTGCGGCCGGGCGACGCCGAGGCGGCGCGGCAAGTCATCGAATGGGCGGCCGCTCAGAGCCAAACGCTCGAGATCATCGCCGGCGGCAGCAAGCGAGCCCTCGGCCGGCCGCCGCGCACCGACCGCGTCCTCTCGCTCGACCGGCTCTCCGGGATCATCGACTACGAACCGTCCGAGCTCGTCCTCACCGCGCAGGCGGCGACGCCTCTGGGCGAGATCAGGGCACTGCTCGACAGCAATCATCAGGCGCTCTCCTTCGAGCCGCCCGACTGGTCCGGCCTGCTCGGGGAGGGGCGGCCCACGCTCGGCGGCGCCATCGCCTGCAACGTCGCCGGTCCGCGCCGCGTGCGCGCCGCGGCCGTTGATGGCCGAGAAGCCGAGGAAGTGGTCGCGCGCGGCG
>CAXTUK010000069.1:0-9989 GCA_964247395.1 uncultured Acetobacteraceae bacterium | reverse complement strand
CCCCCAGCGACGGCGCCACGATGATCCCGCTGCGCGACATGCCGCGCCTGCTCGCCCGCCTCGCCACCTTCGACCGCCTCGCCAAGCAGGCCTGAGCGATGAGCCAAGCACCCGGAAACCTCGTTTCGGAAATGCTCGGAGCAATATGAGCCGACACGGCGGCAATCCGGCGTGTCCAGCAGGAGCACGGCCACCGCCTCGTGGCTCTCGAAACGGGACAGCTCAACATCCGACGCGAGGCGGTCCACAACGCGACGAACGCGGCGCTGGCCTTCGAACGCCTCGACGCGGCGATTGAACGGATCGAACGCCTGGAACGAAGAGCCGGCTTGCTCGACTGACTAGCCTCGCGGTGCTCGGCACGTCGTACCGGTTGATAGGATCCCCCGACGGCAAGCCGTCGGGGGAGAGCCCTTCAGAGTGACTTCAATGAAGAAGCCACCTTGCCGTGGCTTCCCTACCGATTTCCCGAAAAGCAGCGTGACAGCCGACGTTAGGTTAGTCAATCCTTCGTTGTCGCGATGACGGAACGGAGTGGAAGCGTGGCACGCATTCTCGGCTTGGACGCAGGCATCGCGTCCATCGGTTGGGCGATGATCGACGATGCCGAACATCGCATCGTCGCCGCCGGGAGCTGGACGTTCAACGCGCCGGAAAACCCGAAGGATCGAACCTCGCTCAACGCGCTGAGAGGCGAACAACGCCGGCAACGACGCGTCATCCGACGTCGGCGTCAACGCAGGCCGTTCGCGTGCTGCTGACGGAAAGCGGGCTTCTCGACGACGCGAAACGGGACGCGCTGCGCCATGTGCCGGGCCTGCCCTCGCCGTGGGCGCTCCGGGCAAAGGCCCTGACGAGCGCCCTCGGCCCTCGCGAGCTCGGCCTTGCCCTGGGCCATCTCGCACGTCACCGCGGGTTTAAGTCGAACAGCAAGCAGGATCATGGCGCCAACGCCGCCGACGAGACGAGCAAGATGCTCAAGGCGATGGACGACACGCGCGACCGGCTTGCCGGACGCACCTTCGGCCTGATGATGGCCGAGGATGCCTCCCTCAATGGCAGGTGCCGCAACCGCTCCGGCGACTATCGGTTCACCCCGCAGCGAACCGATGTCGAAGATGAGGCGCGACAGATCTTCCGATCGCAGCGCCGGCTCGGCAACCTCGTTGCAACGGCCGACTTCGAGACGCGCTTCGCCAAAGCGGCCTTCTACCAGCGCCCGCTCAAGAACAGCGATGATCTCGTCGGGCCCTGCCAGTTCGAACCTGACGAGCGGCGCACGGCGCGGCGCGCCCCGTCGTTCGAACGATTCCGCTTCCTGGCGCGCCTGAACCATCTGGGCCTGCAGACGGGCCGAGTCACCAGGCGTCTCACGGCGGACGAGATCACGCGGGCGGCCTCGACCTTTGGCCGCACGAAAGGTCTGACGTTCAAGGCGCTCCGGGCGCTCCTCGACCTGGACCCCAACACGCGCTTCACCGATGCCATGCCTGCCGAGGAGGGGCGAGATGTCGTTGCCCGGTCCGGCCATGCCGCGGAGGGCACCTGGACACTTCGCTCGATCATCTGCGAAGCGTCCGGCGAAGCCGCCTGGGCCGAACTCGTGACCGAAGCCGTCCGCCTCGATCGCATCGCCGAGATCCTGAGTTTCAGGGACGACATCGAGGAGATTTCAGCCGGCATCAGGCTGGCCAGGCTCTCGCCGCCGATCGAGGCGGCCGTCATCCGGGCCGCGGCCGAAGGACGTTTCAATCGCTTCCAGGGCACCGGGCACATCTCCGCCAAGGCGGCGCGAGCGATCATTCCCGGCCTGCTGCGTGGCCTGGTCTACTCCGAGGCTTGCGAGGAGGCCGGCTACGACCACGCGGCCCGTCGCGATCTCGATCTCGACAGCATCGGCAGCAAGGTGACGCGCAAGGCCGTTGGCGAGGTTCTCAAGCAGGTTCGCGCCATCGTGCGCGTGCACGGCGAGCCTGACCTGATCCATGTCGAACTGGCGCGCGACCTCGGCAAGAGTCCCGATGAGCGAGGCAAGATGACGCGCGGCATCGAGGAACGGACAGCCAGGCGCGCTCGCCTTGCCTTGGACTTCAAGGAGCTTCTCGAACGTGATCCCAACTCGGAAGAACTAATGCGTTTCGAGCTCTGGAAGGAGCAGCAGCATCGCTGTCCCTATTCGGGCGACCCGATCCCGCCGGAGGGCCTGGCCGCCTCGGACGCCCGCTTCCAGGTCGATCACATCCTGCCCTGGAGCCGGTTCGGCGATGACAGCTTCGCCAACAAGGCGCTGGTGACAGCAACCGCCAATCAGAACAAGCGCGGACGCACGCCGTCCGAGTGGTTCTCGGCCGAACGTCCCGCATCCGAGTGGGACGCGTTCCGCATGAGGATCGAGGGCTGTCACGAGATGAAGAACCGCAAGAAGCGCGGCTTCTACTTGCGCCAGAACACCGAGGAGGTCGCCGAGGGTTTCCGCTCGCGCAACCTGAACGACGCGAGTTTCGCAGCACGCGTGATCATGTCCAAGCTGCAGACGATGTTTCCCGCGCCAATGGGCGAGCGCCGTATCTTCGCGCGACCCGGCGTCCTGACGGCGCGCCTGCGGCAAGGCTGGGGTCTGGAGCGCCTCAAGAAGGACACCGACGGAAAAAGACTGGCCGACGACCGACACCACGCTCTCGACGCGATCGTCGTCGCCGCCTGCTCCGAAGCGACGCTCCAGCGCTTGACCCGGGCATTCCAGACGGCTGAGCAGCAGGGATCGCGGCAGAGTTTCAAAGCTTTCGCGGAGCCTTGGACCGGGTTCCGCGAACAGGTGATCGCGGTTTTCGACGGCGTGTTCGTCGCCAGGGCCGAACGCGCCCGCGTGCCCGGCGCTCTGCATGAGGCCACTGTCCGTCAGGTCCGTGTTCGGGACGGGAAACCCGTTGTGTTCGAGCGCAAGCCCGTCGAGGCGTTGAAGGAAGCTGATCTCGATCTGATTAAGGATGTCGATCGCAATCACGCGCTTCGGGAGGTCCTGCTTGACTGGATCAGGGCGGGCAGACCGAAGGATGCCCTACCGCGATCGCCGAAGGTCGACCCTTCTAAGCCTGACAATCCGCCGATCCGGAAGGTTCGACTGCTGACTAACGGGCGAACGGAAGTCAGGCTCGCTAGAATTGAAGGAAGCACCGTGTCGCGTGGCGAAATGGCCCGCGTGGACGTTTTCCGATTCGAAAGTCGATACCATCTGGTCCCGGTCTACCCGCACGAGATTTCGTGTCATGTGCCACCGCAACGCTACGCGGAGCCAGGGAAAAGGATCGAAGATTGGTCTGAAGCGCCGACGTCTGCTTTCCTGTTCAGTCTCCACATGCATTCGCTCGTTCAGATTACCCGGCGTGGCGATCAACCGCGTTTCGGATATTTCAAGGGTCTTGATATCAGCAACGCCTCGATCACGGTTGCTTGGGCAGACAACAACACCTTGGTGAAACCTGAACCCAAGATAGGAGTCGCGCTTCTTCCTGCCTTCAGGAAGTTCCAGCTGGACCGGCTTGGTAATCGTTCGGAGGTGAGGTCCGAGGTGCGGACATGGCATGGCGTGGCTTGCACCTGAGTCGGCCGGCGCGCCTGGCGCTTGCCGACCGTCAGATCGTGGTCGTCCAGGACGCCGACGAAATCCGGTTGCCGCTCGAAGACCTCGCCTGGATCATCATCGATACGAGCCAGGTGACGCTTACCGCAATGCTGCTGTCTGCCTGTACGGCAGCCGGCATCGTCATCGTCACGTGTGATGACAAGCACACACCCTCTGCTCTGACGCTGCCTTTCCACTCGCATCATCGGCAGGCGGCGGTCGCGTCGCTCCAGCTGGGCGCGAGCGCCCCGCTGCAAAAGCGGATCTGGCAGGCGGTCGTGCGAGCGAAGATCGCGAATCAGGCCGCCGTGCTTGACGAGTGCGGGACCGGCAGCAATGCCCTCAAGGCGATGTTGTCCCGCGTCGACAGTGGCGACCCCGAGAACGTCGAAGCTCGAGCCGCTCGCCACTACTGGTCGCGTCTTCTCCGCAACTTCGTGCGCGAAGATGCGGCCGACGGCCGGAACGCGCTTCTTAATTACGGCTACGCGGTGATCCGCGCAGGCGTCGCTCGCGCCATCGTTGCTTATGGCCTTCTACCTGCGCTGGGAGTGAAGCACAGGAGCCTGACGAACGCCTTCAATCTGGCTGACGATCTCGTCGAGCCATTTCGGCCATTCGTCGACCGGCTCGTCTGTGGAATGGCGGCCGCAGAAGCCGAAATGGTCGAGGTGACTCTTCCCCGTCGGCAACAGTTGGCTTCCATCCTGACGAACGACGCCATCATGCCGGATGGCACGACGACGCTTCTCGCCGCAACGGAACGGACAGCGATGACGCTGGTGCGTGCTTTTGAGACGCGCCAGGCCGACTGCCTTGAATTGCCGCACATGAAACCGGCGTGAGAGGCGAGGCTGCGCGTTTCATGTGGATCCTTGTCTTCTTCGACCTTCCGGTCGGGACGAAGAAGCAGCGGGGAACGGCAACTCGTTTCCGGAACTTTCTCAAGGACGACGGCTACGTGATGTTGCAATATTCGGTCTATGCTCGCGTCTGCCGTGCAGAGGACGGCGCCGCGAAGCATTTGGGACGCGTGCTGATCAATCTTCCGAAAGAAGGTAGCGTGCGCGCACTACAGGTCACCGATCGCCAGTATAAAAAAATGCGTGTCTTGCTCGGCCGAGCAACGTCGATTGAGCGCATCGGCCGGGAGCAGATGGTGTTGCTCTAATTTTGGGCCGGCAAGAGACCAAAAATCAGGAGCAAATACAAACAACTACCTGCGTCCCAGCCTACCACGGGGAAATCGGTAGGGAAGCCACGGCGTAGAAGCATAGATAGTTCACCAACGCCTGAGCCTACCACGGGGAAATCGGTAGGGAAGCCACGGCGTGTGCTGTGCGCCTCTAGTCATGGCAACAAGCCTACCACGGGGAAATCGGTAGGGAAGCCACGGCGACCCATAGCGCTAGAATTTGTCGTTTGATAGATTTCATTCAGGGGCCCACCGGAGACTCGGAAGACCTCGGCTTCTGAAGTCATTCCCGCGAACGATCACCTTCACGCTCGCGCACAGAGCGTTGCAGGACTGGCGCGGGATGTTTCGCCCCGTCGGGCGGCGGCTCCCGCCGCGTTGCGCCCGTAGCTGCCGCCGGCCCGCTCGCACCCTACCTGCCCGGCCCAAACGACCACCGCCACGCGTGGATTTGCCCCCGCCATCGTCACTCCCATCATGACACGGGCAAGTCGTTCCGGTCCCAACCCAAGAAGACGTGATCGTCCGCAGCCAGAACTGCTTGCGCAATGAGTGCGTAAAAGCATCGAAAGCGGACTGTATCCGTTGTTACTGCAAGTTCTGTTCGGAGACCTCGCGTCATGCTTGGCAGGTATTGCATCGCCGCGTCCGCGTTGTTCCTGCTTCAAGTCGAATCCGCGCATCGGCAGGCCGCGATGGCGACAGCGCGATCAGCTTCTATGAGCCGCACGACGTCGACACGAACCCCGGAGTCAAGAACGTGATCGAGTACAACAGCACCTTCAACAACGCCGAGCTCGTTCCGTGCTCGTGCCGGAACTACCAGTCGATCTCCGACGGCAACGGCATCATCATCGACGACAACCTCGACGCGCAGGGCGATGGCGTCGCGTATGGCGGTCGCACGGTCGTCGCCTACAACATCAGCTACGGCAACGGCGGCTCGGGCATCCACGCCTTCAGCAGCCAGCACGTCGACATCATCCACAACACGGCCTACGGCAACAACCTGACGTCCTCGATCGACGAGGGCCAGATCTTCGCCCAGGACGGCGCGGACGTGAACATCGCGGACAACATCCTGGTGGCGCCCGCCGGCAAGGTGATCACCAGCAGCATCGGCAACGCGGCCTCCGTGACCGAGAACTACAACGTGCTCTGGACCCTTGGAGGCTCTCCGACGGCGCCGATCGCCCGCGGACCGAACGACATCGTCGCCGATCCCCTGCTGACCTCGCCCGCGACCGGCAACTTCTCGCTCCAGCCCGGCTCGCCGGCGCTCGACTCCGCGGAGCCCGGCGCGTCGCTCGCCGCCGCCGTCCCGAGTGCCGCGACGACACCGAGTTCCCTCGACCGCGGCGCCGAATAGGCCCTGAACTCGCTCAGCGGATGTAAGACGCGGCTTGACAACGTAAGGGGTTCCTTTACACTGCAACCGTGATCAGGTCGTTCCGCAGCCGGCAACTGGAGGCGCTCTGGACCAGAGGCAGAACTCCCAGGATCGACGGACGTCTCCACGACCGTATCCTGCGCCGTCTCGATCTGCTCGATGCGGCCGCATCGCCGGGCGACATGAGCCAACCCGGTTTCGACTTCCACGCGCTTCGCGGCGCGCCACCCCGGTTCACCGCTCACGTCAACGGCCCGTGGTGCATCACCTTCGCCTGGGACGGCATCGACGCGGTCCATGTCGACTTCGAGAACTACCATTGAGGAAACGTAGGATGGCCATCCCGATGCGTGACCCGAACCGTGCGCCCACCCACCCCGGCGCCATCCTGCGCGAGGACGTCCTGCCCGCGACCGGCCTGACCGCGACCGCGCTGGCCCAACGCCTCGGCGTGTCGCGCCAGACCGTGCACGCCCTGCTGGCCGAACGTTCCGCCGTCACCCCGGAGATGGCGGTCAGGCTCGGCAGGCTCTGCGGCAATGGCCCCGGGATCTGGCTACGGCTGCAACAGGCCCGCGACCTCTGGCACGCCCAACGCACCGTCGACATCTCCGCCATCGAGCCCGTCGAGGCGGCCTAGCGGATCGGCCGGTCCACCAACCCGCGGCGCGCCGCCCTGATCCGGTGCAGGAATTTCAAGCGAGCGCTCGAGCCGACCGCCGTTGCGGTCGCAGTCATCCGGCGCGCGGACATTCGCGGGCCGCACGCGAGGACACGACTATCCTGTCGGCCCGCAACCGGCGACCGCAGGACCCCGGACGCATCTTGACCACCAGGAAATTCAAGCGGCGCGGCCCCGGACGACCCGAGCCGATGAGCTCACAGGAAGATCTGGCCGATCCACGCCGCCGTCAGCGCCGGCTTCTCCGACCCCTCGATCTCCATCGTCACCTCGGAGAGAAGCTGCAGATGGCCGGGCCGCTTCTCGACCGCAGAGACCAGCGTGGAGCCGGTGCGCACGCGCGAACCCGAACGGACCGGCGAGACGAACCGCACGCGCTCGAAGCCGTAGTTCACCGACATCCGGAACTCCTGCGTGCGTGGACGCGGCATCGTCGCCTGCAGACGTGGCAGCAGCGACAGCAGCAGGAACCCGTGCGCGACCGTGCCGCCGAACGGCGTCCCCGCGGCGCGCTCGGGATCGACGTGGATGTACTGGTGATCGCCGGTCACGTCGGCGAAACGGTCGATCATCGCCTGGTCGACCAGCAGCCATTCCGAATGGAAGGTCGTGCCGATCTCGCCCTGCAGCTGTTCCAGCATCGCCATCGTCATGCTTCCGTTCTCTCGTTCGTCCAGCCCAGCGCCCGGTCGTCGAACAACCCGAAGGCGAGGGTCGAGGCATACAGCGCCACCGCCCGCGGCCGCGTCAGGACCGACGCCCAGTGCAGCAGTTCGTTCGCGGCATTCAGCGTCGCCATGATCGCCTGGCTGGCGATCATCGGATCGACCGGCCGCACGGAACCTTCGGTGATCCCGTCGGCGAGCGTGCTCGCGAAGCGCAACGCCATGCGATCGGATCGTTCCACCACGCCGGTGCGCACGTCGCTCGGCAGCGTCTGCAGCGCCGTCGTGCGCAGCAGCGGCCACTCGCCCGCGAACTGGATCTCGAGCAGCGTCGCGATCGCCGAGGACAGCATCTGCCACTGGCTGCCGCCCGCCTCGTCCGCCGCCCGCTGTGCCAGCGACACCCGCTCGTAGCTCCGCTCGAAGCATTCCAGGACCAGATCGTCCTTCGCCTCCAGATGATGGTAGAAGCTGCCCTTCGTCACCTTCAGCTCGAGCGCGATGCGCTTGACCGAGGCGCCCCGGTAGCCGCGTTCGCTGATCAGCCTGGTGGCCGCGCGCAGGAAGCTGGCCCGCCCGGGCTCCAGCGGCGGATCGCCGAGCGCCAGCGCCGCCGGCGCCCAATCCAGCCCCGCTGGCGCCAGCCCTCGTTCGAACAGCTCGAACAATCGCCGCTCGGCGCGCCCGTAGTCGCCGAGCGAGTAGCGGTCGAGCCAGACCGGCAGCCAGAACAGGTTCTCCAGCAACGCCTGGGCGCGCGCGGTCTGCAGCGCCTTGTGCAACCCGTCCCGCGCCGGCCCGAAGAACTCGCGCACGCTGCGGAAGATCGCCGAGTAGCGGCGGATCAGCGCCGTGCGCACCGGCTCGTCGAGCGCGCGCATGTCCGACAGCGTCGCGATCGGCCGCTCCTCGCCCCGCCTGATCCGGGCATGCAGGTCGAAATTCAAGGCAAGGTAACGAGCCACCCGCGCCAGCGGCGTGCGCAGGGCGCCCGCCTCGCGCACCATCGCCTCCAGCCGGCCGAGCGTGATCTCGAGGACCGCGGCGGCGAGCTGTTCCTTGAGCCGGAAATAGTAGGTCACGCTGGCCGTGTTGAGGTCGACCCGCTGCGCCACCTCCCGGAAGGTGAGGCCCTTCACGCCGCGTTCGTTGATCACCCTGATGGCGGCGTCGAGGATGAGCTCGCGCTTGCGCTCGAACCGGCTGGGTTCCGCGGACGCCGGACAGGGCGCGTCGAGTGGGTCGGTGATCGCCCCAGCCTGTGTCATCGCCGGAGACTGCCCGATCGCACCCGATCGCGCCACAACACACCGCTGCCGTTCGCGGTATGCTGCCCGTGCCGACGCTTGATGCGGCGGCGCGGCCATGATCTGTAGACACCCGAAAGGCGGGTATGGTCGATGTCTGCATCCGAAGCGAGTGTGACGGCATCACGAGCGAGCGAGGGCAATGGGCTCGATCTCGAACGTCTCGCGTCCTGGTTGGAGACGGCGATCGGCGGGTTCGCCGGCCCGCTGGCCTGCGAGAAGTTCCCCGGCGGCCAGTCCAACCCGACCTACCGCCTCGAGAGCGCGAGCGGCACCTACGTTCTTCGCCGCAAGCCGTTCGGCCGGATCCTGCCGTCCGCGCACGCCGTCGAACGCGAATACCGGCTGATCTCCGCCCTGCACCCGCTGGGCTTCCCCGTCGCGCGTCCCTACGCGCTCTGCCTGGATCCGGCCGTGATCGGATCGGTGTTCTACGTCATGGAGTTCACGGCCGGCCATACGTTCTGGGACGGCAGGCTGCCCGAGCAGCCGCCGGCGGAACGGCATTCCGTCTACGCCTCGATGATCCGCACCCTCGCCGAACTGCACAACATCGAGCCGCACGCCGTCGGCCTCGGCGACTACGGCCGCCCAGGCAACTACTTCGAACGGCAGGTCTCGCGCTGGACCACCCAGTATCGCGCCGCCCAGACCGACGACATCCCGGAGGTGGAACGGCTGATCGACTGGCTGCCGGCGACCGTCCCCGCGCAGACGCGCTCCTCGATCATCCACGGCGACTACCGCATCGACAACCTGGTGTTCGCCGCCGACGCGCCAGGGGTGCGCGCCGTGCTGGACTGGGAGCTCTCCACGCTGGGCGACCCGCTGGCCGACTTCGCCTATCTCGCGATGAACTGGGCGATGCCGGCCGGCGACCGGAGCGCCGGACTGCTCGGCGTCGATTTCGAGGCGACCGGCATCCCGACGCTGGAGCAGGCGACGACCCTCTACTGCGAGCTCGCCGGGCGCGACGGCGTGCCCGACCTGAACTGGTATTTCGCCTACAGCCTGTTCCGGCTGCTCGGCATCGTGCAAGGCATCAAGAAGCGCTTCCTGGACGGTAACGTCTCCAGAGCCCAGGCCGAGCTGGCCGGCTCGCGCGTCCCGATGCTGGCCGCCCAGGCC
>CAXTUK010000068.1:0-10162 GCA_964247395.1 uncultured Acetobacteraceae bacterium | reverse complement strand
CGATCGCGAACACGCAGATCGCGGCATGCGACGCGGCCGCCCGGCTGCCTGGGCGAGTTGCAGGCGGCGCTCGGCGTGGACGAGATCGCCGTGGTGTGCGCGACCTACGACGTCGCGGCTCGCCGGCGGTCCTACGAGCTGATCGCCGAGGCGGCTGGGCTCGCGACGCGCTCGTAGTCGCGGAACCAGGCGGCGAAGCGGGCGATCCCGTTGTCGAGGGACATGCGGGCCTCGAAGCCGGTGAGCGCGCGGATGGCGTCGGTGGACGCGAACGTGGCCTCGACGTCGGTCGCCGGACGGGGGACGTGCTCGATGATCGCCGAGCGACCGAGCTCGCATTCGAGCAGGCGCAACAGACGGGCGACGGGCTCGGGGCGTTCGCTGCCGATGTTGAGGATGCGGGCCGGCTCGCTCGCGGCCGGCGGGTGGTCGAGGCATTCGACGATGCCCGCCGCCGCGTCGTCGATGTAGGTGAAGTCGCGAGCCAGATCGTCGCCCTCGTAGAGGGTGATCGGGCGGCCGCCCTTGATCCTCAGGGCGAAGTCATAGACGGCCATGTCGGGACGCCCCCAAGGTCCGTAGACGGTGAAGAGGCGCAGCCCGGTCTGCGGGAGAGCGTAAAGGTGGCGATAGGTTTCGCTGATCAGCTCATCAGCGCGCTTGGTCGCGGCATAGAGGGAGACGGGGCGGGACACGTCGTCGGTCTCGCGAAAGGGAACCGTTTGGTTGCCACCATAGACGGAGGATGAACTCGCATAGACCAGGTGACGAAGGCCGGCGAGACGGCGCGCTGTCTCGAGCACCACGAGGTGCCCCATCACGTTGGCGGTCACGTAGATGAACGGGTCCACGAGCGAGTGGCGGACGCCGGGCTGGGCGGCGAGGTGTACGATCCGGTCGATGTCCGGATGGGCCTCCGCGATGGCGCGCATCATGTTGCGGTCGGCGATGTCGGCGCGGTGGAAGGTGAAGCCCGACCGGGTGGCGAGGTGGCCAAGGCGGGCCTGCTTGAGCCCGACGTCGTAGTAGGCGTTGAGATCATCGACGCCGACGACCGGCTCGCCGCGCGCGAGCAGGGCTTGCGCCACGTGCATGCCGATGAAACCGGCGCAGCCGGTGACGAGAACCGTCACAGGCGCCTCGGCGGCCCGGAACCGGCCGGACCGGAGCCGGCGCGGAACAGCAGGGCAAGCAGAGCGACGGCGATGATGATGGGAACGGCAATGATCAAGACCCCGACCAGGACGATGGCGAGCGCCGCGAACAGGATGATGAAGACCAGCAGGGCCGGGACGGCGCCGCGTGGCAGGACGCGCCAGAGGGCGCGGGCCTTGGACCAGAAGGACGGGGGCGCCACGACATCGCCTTCGAGGGTCACGTCGATCGTCGGCGGAGATCGTGGATCGTGCATGGTGACCATGGCCTCCTAGATCGGTCGGATCGCAGGGCGCCGCAAGCGGCTGGCACCTTGACGCGGGCCGGGGCGGGGGTCATCTGCCGTTAATCAGGACCAGCGTTGTCCAGGATGCGGCGGAGCCGACGAGGCATAGATGTTGAAGGTGTCCAGACTGGCCGATTACGCGGTGGTGGTGCTGGTCATTCTCGGCCGCCGGCCTGGGGTGACGAACTCGGCGAGGTTGGCCGGAGAGACGGGTATCCCGGAACCGACGGTCTCGAAGGTGCTCAAGGCGTTGAGCGGTGCCGGCCTGGTGATGTCGCAGCGCGGCGCCCAGGGTGGCTACCAGGTCAGCCGGCCGTTGCGGGATGTCCGCATCACGGACGTGATCAACGCGATCGATGGTCCGATCGCGTTGACGGCTTGCGTCGACGGCGAGAGCGGCGGATGCCAGGCGGAAGGGCGCTGCCCGGTGCGTGGTCGCTGGGACACGGTCAACCACGCGGTCCGTTCGGCGCTCGAGCGGATCACGCTCGACGAGATGGACGCCCCTCCGGCACCGCATTTCGGACGCGCATTGTCGATGAGCGACCCTGCGGAGTTGGCCGACCACGTTTCCGCCTGACGGTCATTGTAGTGGATTTCACACGATAGGATTGCCATGCCAGCTGTAGCCGAGACCCTGCAAGCCGTCGAAAGCCTCAGCGACGCGGGCTACAAGTACGGGTTCGAGACCGACATCGAGATGGATTTCGCCCCGAAAGGATTGTCGGAGGACACGATCCGGCTGATCTCGGCCAAGAAGGGCGAGCCCCCTTGGCTGCTCGAATGGCGGATGAAGGCGTATGCGGCTTGGCTGAAGATGGTCGAGCCTAAATGGGCGTTGCTCGGCTATCCGGAGATCGATTACCAGGACGCCTACTACTATGCGGCGCCGAAGAAGAAGGACGGGCCGCGTTCGCTCGACGAGGTCGATCCCGAACTGCTCCGGACCTACGACAAGCTCGGCATCCCGTTGCGCGAGCAGGCGATCCTGGCAGGCGTCCAGGGTGCCGGCGAGGCCATGGCCGACGCGGAGAGCGACGAGATCGCAGCCGGGCGGCCGCAGATCGCCGTCGAGGGGGTGTTCGACAGCGTCTGGGTCGCGACCACGTTCCGAAAAACGCTTGCCACGGCGGGGGTGATCTTCTGCTCGATCTCGGAGGCGGTGCGCGAGCACCCGGAACTGGTCCGCCAGTATCTCGGCAGCGTGGTGCCGGCCGGCGACAACTACTTCGCGGCGCTGAACTCGGCGGTGTTCACCGACGGGTCGTTCGTCTTCATCCCGCGCGGCGTGCGCTGTCCGATGGAGCTTTCGACGTACTTCCGGATCAACGCGCGCAACACCGGGCAATTCGAGCGGACCCTGATCGTGGCCGAGGAGGGCGCCTCGGTCAGCTATCTCGAGGGCTGTACGGCGCCGCAGCGCGACGAGAACCAGCTGCATGCGGCGGTGGTCGAGTTGGTGACGTTGGACGACGCGACGATCAAATACAGCACGGTGCAGAACTGGTATCCGGGCGACAGCCAGGGTCGTGGCGGGATCTACAATTTCGTCACCAAGCGGGGCGCCTGCCGCGGCGCTCGGTCGAAGATTTCCTGGACGCAGGTCGAGACCGGTTCGGCGATCACCTGGAAATACCCATCCTGTATCCTGCAGGGCGACGGGTCGGTGGGCGAGTTCTATTCGGTGGCAGTGACCAACAACCACCAGCAGGCCGACACCGGAACCAAGATGATCCATCTCGGCCGCAACACGACCAGCACGATCGTCTCGAAGGGGATCTCGGCGGGCCATTCGAGCAACACCTATCGCGGGCTGGTCCGAATCCAGCCGAAAGCGTCGGGTGCGCGCAACCACACGCAATGCGACAGCCTGCTGATCGGCGATCGCTGCGGGGCGCACACGGTGCCCTACATCGAGAACCGGAACCTGACGGCGAAGGTCGAACACGAGGCGACGACGTCGAAGATCGCCGACGATCAGTTGTTCTATTGCCGCCAGCGCGGTCTTTCGGAGGAGGACGCAGTCGGAATGATCGTCAACGGGTTCTGCCGTGAGGTGCTCAAGGAGCTGCCGATGGAGTTCGCGGTCGAGGCGCAGAAGCTGCTGGCGGTCAGTCTCGAAGGCAGCGTCGGCTGAGGATGATCGCGATGAACGACAGCCTGACGATCGAGGGATTGCACGCCGGCATCGCGGAACGGGAAATCCTGCGCGGCGTCGATCTGGTGGTGCCGCCTGGCCAGGTGCACGCGATCATGGGACCGAACGGTTCCGGCAAGTCGACGCTGAGCTACGTCCTGGCGGGACGGGAAGATTATGAGGTCACGGCGGGATCGGTGCGCTTCGGGGATCGGGATCTGCTCGCAATGGAGCCGGAGGAGCGGGCGGCTGCCGGCATATTCCTCGCGTTCCAGGCGCCGGTGGAGCTGCCAGGTGTCAACAACGCGACCTTCCTTCGCACCGCGGTCAATGCGGTGAGAAGGGCGCGCGGCGAACCGGAGCTCGACACCGTGCAGTTCCTCAAGTCCGTGCGGGCCGAGTGCAAGCTTTTGTCGATGGAAGACGACATGCTCAAGCGGAGCGTCAATGTCGGGTTCTCGGGCGGCGAGAAGAAGCGCAACGAAATGCTGCAGCTGGCGATGCTGCGGCCGCGGCTCGCGGTGCTCGACGAGACCGACAGCGGCCTCGATATCGACGCGCTCCGGATCGTGGCGGACGCGGTCAACGTGCTTCGTGGCCCGGATTTCTCGGCGCTGGTGATCACGCATCATCAGCGGTTGCTCGAACTGGTGGTGCCGGACAGTGTGCATGTCATGGCGAATGGCCGCCTGCTGCGGTCGGGCGGCCCGGAACTGGCGATGGAGCTCGAGCGCAGCGGCTACGCGCAAATCCTGGCCGAGGCAGCATGAGCGAGACCCTGCTGCCGCCGTCGGCTGGCATGACGGCCGAACAGTTCCTCGGCCGCTACGAAGGGCTCAAGCAACACCTGCCAGGCGTTGCGACGGCGCGCGAGGCGGCGGCCAATCGCCTGCGTCATGTCGGACTGCCGACGGTCCGCGACGAGGATTGGCGCTATACCAGCCTTCGATTGCTAGAGGCGATCCGGTTCGACGAGGCGCTCGCGCCGGTTGACGAGGCGGGCGATGCCGAGGCAGCGTTGGCGGCGCTCGATCTTCCCGACGGGCCTCGGATGGTGTTCCTGGATGGACGGTTGGCGCCTGCGCTGTCGATCGTGCCGGATGGCGTGCGGATCACGAGCTTCGGTTCCGATCCGAGGTTCGGATCGCTGGCGCGTCCCGAAAGCGAGCAGCTGGTGGCGTTGAACACGATGCTCGCAGAGGATGGCGTGCGGATCGCGCTCGACGAGGGCGTCGATGGCGGCACGATCCTGCTGGTCTCGATCGGCGCGCACGCCGGAGCACGGTCGGTGGCGTTCCACCCGCGGCATGCGGTGACGCTGGCGCCGCGTTCGCGGCTGACGCTGATCGAAGTGTCGGCCGGTAGCGGCACCTATCTTCACAATCCGGTGTTCGAGATCGCTGTCGCTTCGGGAGCGGTGCTGACTCATGTGCGGCTGCAGGACGAGGGCGAGCAGGCTGTGCATCTCTCGACGACCTATGTCGAGATCGCCGGGGACGCGGTCTATGACGGTTTCGGGCTCAACCTGGGCGCGGCCCTGACGCGGACGGAGGTGCATGCGGCGCTGCTGGGCGAACGGGCGATGGTGCATCTGAACGGGGCCCAACTGCTCAACGGCCGTCAGCACGCGGACTTCACCACCGCCGTGTCGCACATCGCGCCGAACTGCGGGTCGCGGCAGACGGTGAAGAACGTGCTCGCCGGGCACAGCCGGGGCGTGTTCCAGGGCCGGATCGACGTCGCGCGCGAAGCGCAGAAGACTGACGGATATCAGATGAACCAGGCGCTGCTGCTGTCCGAACACGCGGAGATCGACAGCAAGCCGCAGCTGCGGATTTTCGCCGACGACGTGAAGTGCAGCCACGGCGCCACGGTCGGCGAGCTCGACCAGGATCACGTGTTCTACCTGCGCAGCCGCGGCGTTCCGATGGCGGAAGCCAAGGCGATGCTGGTGCGGGCATTCCTGGCCGAGGCGATCGACGGCGTGTCGGACGAGGGCGCGCGGGCGATCCTCGAACGCGCGATCGAGGGCTGGTGGGATCGCAACGGAGCGGGATTGATCGCGGCATGAACATGATGACGCCGGTCGGCTTCGACGTCTCCGCGCGTCGGGCGGACTTCCCCATCCTGGAGCAGACGATTCGCGGCAAGCGGTTCGTGTTCCTCGACAGCGCGGCCTCGGCGCAGAAACCGGTGCAGGTCATCGACGCGATGGCGGACGCGATGCGGACGCAATACGCGAACGTGCATCGCGGTCTGCACTGGATGAGCGAGCGCACGACGGACGCCTACGAAGCGTCGCGCAAGCTGGTTGCCGATCTGCTGGGCGCCTCGTCGAGCGAGGAGGTGGTGTTCGTGCGCAACAGCACCGAGGCGATCAACCTGGTCGCACACAGCTACGGGCGGGGCGTGATGCGGCCCGGGCAGACGGTGGTGATCTCCGAGATGGAGCATCATGCCAACATTGTGCCCTGGCAGATGCTTCGCGATGCGCACGGGACCGAGCTCAGGATCGCGCGGATCACGGACGCCGGTGAGCTCGACACGGGGCATCTCGAGTCGCTGCTCGCCGACGGACGCGTGGGACTGGTCGCGGTGACGCACATGTCGAACGTGCTCGGGACGGTTACGCCGGCCGAGCGGATCTCGGCGCTCGCGCATGCGGCGGGGGCAAAGGTGCTGTTCGACGGTTCACAGGCGGTGGTGCACCGCGCGGTCGACGTGCAGGCGATCGGCGCGGATTTCTACGTGTTCACCGGACACAAGCTTTACGGGCCGACCGGGATCGGCGTGCTGTGGGCGAGGCGCGAGCTGCTCGAGGAGATGCCGCCGTTCCTGGGCGGCGGCGACATGATCTCCAGCGTCTCGTATGAGCAGTCGACCTGGGCGCCGGTGCCGAACAAGTTCGAGGCGGGGACGCCGGCGATTCTGGAGGCGATCGGCCTGGGTGCTGCCATCCGGTATGTGCAGGGAGTGGGCTTCGCCGCACTCGGCGCGCACGAGGCGGCACTGACGGATCATGCGCTGGCCCGGCTCGCCGGCGTCCGCGGTCTGCGCGTGTATGGAACCGCGCAGGACCGCGGCGGCGTCGTGTCGTTCACCATCGACGGCGCGCATCCGCACGACGTGGCGACCCTGCTCGATCTGTCGGGGATCGCGGTGAGGGCAGGGCATCACTGCGCAGAGCCGCTGATGCACCGGCTCGGTGTCGCGGGAACCGTGCGGGCGAGCTTCGGATTGTATACGACGCTCGATGAGATCGACGTGTTCGTGGGGACCTTGGAACGGGTTCGCGACAGGCTCACCTGATGGACATGGATGTCGTCACGCGTGGCGAGCTCTACCAGGAGCTGATCATGGAACGGGCCCGTGCGCCCCGGCACGGGACGCCGCTCGCCTGCTTCGATGCGCAAGCCGAGGGCAACAACCCGATGTGCGGCGACCGGCTGACCTTGCAGGTCAGGCACGACGAGCGGGGAGCGATCGAGGCGGTCGGGTTCGCGGCCCGCGGTTGCGCGATCAGCATCGCGTCTGCCGATCTGATGGCGGATGCTGTCCGTGGACTGGGGGACGGGCAGGGACGCGCGCTCGCCAAGGGGTTCGCGCTGATGGTGACGACGGGCGAGGTGCCGGACGGGCGGGAATTCGAGCAGCTCGCAGCGTTGGCCGGCGTGCACGAGTTCCGGTCCCGCATCCGGTGTGCGACGCTCGCGTGGTCGGCTCTCGAACGAGCCCTGGAGGATGAGCGATGACCGAAGCGGGCGCGCAGGACCGGGTCGGGACCTGGACCCCGGAAGGGGCGACCGAGCCCTCGATCAGCGAGGACGACGTGATCAATGCGATCGCGACGGTGTTCGACCCGGAGATACCGGTCAACATCTACGAGCTGGGTCTGATCTACGCGATCGATCTGCACGAGGATGGGCGGGTCAAGGTCGAGATGACGCTGACGGCGCCTGGCTGTCCGAGCGCCCAGGAGTTGCCGGTGCAGCTGCGCGACGCGGTGATGACGGTCTCGGGGGTGGTCGACTGCGAGGTCGAGACGGTATGGGATCCACCGTGGGATCCGAGCCGGATGAGCGACGATGCCCGGCTGGCGTTGAACATGTACTGAGGCGAGAGGTCCAGAAATGAGCATTTCCGTCCAGACCGAGCGTTCCCGGCGGGCGCTGCCGCCGTTGATGACGGTGTCGGACGCGGCGGCGGTGAGGCTGCGCGCGCTCTACGAGAGCGGCCAGGCCGGCAGGCTACTGCGCGTGTCGATCGGCACCAAGGGCTGCTCGGGACTGTCCTACGACATGGACTGGGTGGAGCAGCCGGGGCCGGGCGACGAGAGGGTGACCGACAACGGCGTCACCGTGCTGGTTGATCGCAAGGCGACGCTGTTCCTGATCGGGACGCAAATGGATTACGAGGTCGTGCAGCTGACGTCGGGGTTCACCTTCCGCAACCCGAACGAGAAGGGCCGCTGCGGCTGCGGCGAGAGCTTTCACGTCTGAAGACGGCGACGCTCTCGATCCGCGGCGAGAAGAGGAACTGATCGAGGACGGTCAACCCGTCCAGATGGTAACCGGCTTGGCGCAGGACCGAGGCCTCGCGACGCAATGACGCCGGATTGCAGCTGACGACGATGACCGTCGCGACCCCGCTCCGCGCCACCTGCTCGATCTGCCGGCCGGCGCCCCCGTAGGGCGGGTCCAGGACAATGGCCTTCGCGTCGCGCATCTCGGACGCGTCGACCGGATTGCGTGCCAGATCCCGACGACGCACCTCCACCGCCATGCCGCCGGTCGCGCGAGACAGCGAGCGGGCGGCCGCTTCGTCGCCTTCGAAGGCGAGAACCCGGCCTCCCGAAGCCAGCTTCAGGGTGAGCGTCCCGCAGCCGGCATACAGCTCGACGATCAGGCTCCTGCTCGGCATCGGCGCCGGCAGGAAGCCGATGACTGCGGCGACGATGGCGGCCTCCGTCTTCACGGTGGCCTGAAGAAAGGCGCCCGGCGGGACGTCGACCGACCGGCCAGCGAACATCGTGCGCGTGGGCGCAAGCTGCGCCACGGTCTCGGGGGTGACGCGTCGCGACGGCGTCTCGTGCTGCCATGCGATGCGGCTGATCGGGTGGGCGGCGGCGAAGGCGGCGAGCCGGGTCCGATCGTCGGGCTCCGGTGCACGGTCGGTGCGGAGCAGCAGGTCCGCGCCGTCGTCGAGCCGGTTGACCAGCAACGCTCCCGTCCTGCCGAGACACCGAAGCGAGTGAAGGCTGTGGCGCAGCGGCGCCAATAATGAGAAGAGAGCCGGATCGAGCACGCGACATTCGACCATGTCGACGACGATGCGAGTGTGCCGACGGTGCAATCCGATTTCGACCCTGCCGTCGGGGTGTCTGACGACGCCGAGATCCATGCGCCGACGTGCGTCGAGGTCGGCCTGGATGGGAGCGGTCATCAGCGGCCGGGCAAAGCCGGCCATCTCGAGCGCTTGCACGACCCGGTCCGCCTTCCAGGCGAGATTGGCCGGTTGCGCCTGGTGCTGGAGCGTGCAACCGCCGCACTCGGCGGCGAGCGCGCAGATGGGCTCGACGCGGGTCTCGCTGCGCGAGACAAGCCGAAGCATTTCGGCCGGGCCGCCCTGGACGAGACGCGCGATGACGCGCTCGCCCGGTAAAGCGCCGGCGATATGGATCAGCCGGCCAGTCCGGGGATGGTGCGCGGTCGCGTCGCCATCGTTGCCGAGGGCGCCGGTTTCGACTTCGACGATTTCCGGTTCAGGCGTCGCTGGGAGGGGAGTCGGTGATGTCGTCCGTGGCGACCTCGGCAATGGCACCGATCTCCTCCGGCTCGAGCAGGTCGAGATGGCTGGTCACCGGCGCGAGGCGCCGCGGCAGCCGCATGAAGTCGGGTGTGAGATCGCCGAAGGCGAGCACGGGCGGCCCAAGATCTTCCGGACGGCGTGGGTATTCGCGTCGTCCTCCCCGGTCGCGAGTTTGAACCCGCTCGCTTGGGTGCTCGCGTTCGGTTACGGCGGCCGCGCGCGACGGCTGCGTCGCCGCTGAAGCAGGCGCCGGGCGTTGCTTCGACGGGGACGCGGTCGGTGCGGCGGCGGTTCGCGCCGACGGCTTGGCGCCACGCCTTGCGCGACGCTTGCGGCCGTCGATTTCGGACCAAATCGCGGTCTCGACATCGGGAACCGTCATACGAGGGATCGGCGCGCCGGTCAGCCTCTCGATCGCGTCCACGATCAGGCGGTCGTCGGGAGCGGCGATAGTGTAGGCGCGCCCGGTCCGGCCGGCGCGGCCGGTGCGACCAATGCGATGGACGTAATCCTCGGCGTGGATCGGCACGTCTAAATTGAAGACATGGCTGAGGCCGCCTATGTCGAGGCCGCGAGCGGCGACGTCGCTACAGACGAGGAGACGGACGTCTCCGGCCTTGAAGCCGTCCAGGGTGGTGAACCGGACCGATTGCGGCAGGTCGCCGTGCAGAGCGGCTGCAGAAAAGCCATGCTTCTGCAGGGACTTGGCGAGGATGTCGACATCGCGCTTGCGATTGCAGAAGATCAGGGCGTTCTGGACGTCCTGGGTGTTGAGT
>CAXTUK010000067.1:0-10249 GCA_964247395.1 uncultured Acetobacteraceae bacterium | reverse complement strand
GGGGGGAGGGCCGTGCCTTGGCCTTGCTTGTTCTGCAGCCTGCTAGAGGGCTTCCAGGCTGACCGGAACCGGTCAGCGCGCTCTAGCTTCTCTTCGAGCGAGCAGTTTTCCCGCTCAGCCTGATTCCAGTCGGAGCGAGACTGCCCTGGACAGGCGGTTGCATCGGGGGCGCGCGGTCGGCATGTTCCGCGCGCCTCGGCCGTTGCGCCCTGGATGAGGGAGCGGACCGCCACCGATGATGTATTTCAGCCGTCTGCGGACGGGCTTGATCCTCGCGGTCTGCATCCTCGGCGTCCTGTTGTGCGTGCCGAACTTCCTTACGCGGCCGGCGGACGGACTGCCCTGGCGGACGATCCATCTCGGCCTCGATCTGCGTGGCGGGTCGTACCTGCTGATGCAGGTCGATCTCGGCGCGGTGACGCGATCGCGGCTCGAGACGCTGGGCGACGCGATCCGGCATACGCTAATCTCCGCCGGTCTCGGTTATCGGGACGTGGCGGCTGACCCCATGGCGGGTGCGGTGACGTTCACGCCGCGCGATCCTTCGGAGCGGGACCGTGACGTCGCGGTGCTGGACGCGATGCTGCGCGACGTGCCGGGCGAGTTCGGGGTGGCGGCACGGCCTGACGGGACGGTCGCGGTGACGCTCGCACCCTCGGCGATCGCCAGGCGCGCGAGCAACGCGGTCGAGCAGTCGATCGAGATCGTGCGCCGGCGGATCGATGCGACCGGGGTCGTCGATCCTTCGATCTCCAGGCAAGGCGCCGACCGGATAGTGGTCGAACTGCCCGGCGTTACCGATCCGGCGCAGGTGCGCACGCTGCTCGGCACGACGGCGAAGATGACGTTCCAGCTGGTCGACGAGACCGCATCGCCCGGCTCGCCCGCGCCGCCCGGCGACGAGACGTTGCCGATGCAGGAGGAGCCGGGGCAGAAGATCGTCGTCACGCGGCATATCGACGTCGACGGTGCGGACCTGACCAACGCGCAGGCGGCGACCGACCAGCAGACCGGCCAGTGGGCGGTGAACTTCTCGTTCGACAGCGCCGGGGCGCGGCGGTTCGCGGCGGTGACGCGGGCCAATCTCGGCAAGCGGTTCGCGATCGTGCTCGATCGGCAGGTGATCTCCGCGCCGGTGATCCAGGGCGTCATTCCGAGCGGGCAAGGGCAGATCACCGGGCACTTCTCGGCGCAGTCGGCGACGACGCTGGCGCTGCTGCTTCGGGCGGGCGCGCTGCCGGCGCCGCTCACGGTGCTCGAGCAGCGCAGCATCGGTCCTGAACTGGGCGCCGACAGCATCAGGGCCGGGGCGCTGAGCCTCGGGGTCGGGTTCCTGCTGGTGATCGGCTTCATGGGAACGTTCTATGGGCTGTTCGGCTGGTATGCGAACGCGGCGCTGGCGATGAACCTGGTGCTGCTGACGGCGATCCTGTCGCTGTTCCAGGCGACGCTTACCCTGCCTGGCATGGCGGGCATCCTGCTGACGCTGGGGATGGCGGTGGACGCCAACATCCTGATCAACGAGCGCATCCGCGAGGAGGTCCGTCGGGGCCGCACGCCGCTGGCGGCGATGCAGGCGGGGTTCGAGCGGGCCTACAGCACGATCATCGACAGCAACGCGACCGCGTTCCTGGCGCACGTGATGCTGTTCGTGTTCGGCAACGGGCCGGTGCGCGGCTTCGCGCTGACGATCACGGTGGGGATCGCGAGCTCGCTGTTCACGTCGGTGCTGGTGACGCGACTGCTGATGGTGCGGTGGTTCACGCGGGTGCGCCCTGCCCTGCTGCCGGTATGAGCGCGATGTTCGAGCGGCCGATGTTCAGGTTCGTGCCCGACGGGACCCGCATCCGTTTCATGCGCGGGCGTTTCGCGGGGCTGGCGGTCTCGGCGGCGTTGTCGCTGATCTCGGTGGTGCTGTTCTTCACCCCCGGATTGCGGCTGGGGATCGATTTCTCGGGCGGCGTCGTGGTCGAGGCGCGCACGCCGGGACCGGCGAATTTCGGCGACATCCGGGGGCGGCTGGCAGCACAGGGCGTGGAGACGGCGGGGCTGCAGCGGTTCGGTGCCCCGGACGACGTGCTGATCAGGCTCGGGCAGCGGAGCAGCGAGACGGCGACACAGGCGGCGGTGGACCAGGTGCGGCGGGCGCTCGACGCATCGGCGCCGGGGACGAAGGTGCTGCGGGCGGACGCGGTGGGCGCGTCGGTGTCGGCCGAGCTGTTCCGCAACGGATTGCTGGCGCTCGGGCTGAGCCTGCTGATGATCCTGGTCTATATCTGGTTCCGGTTCGAGTGGGAGTTCGCGGTCAGCGCGGTGGTGACGCTGCTGCTCGACATCACCAAGACGATCGGCTTCCTGGCGGTGACGCGGATCCAGTTCGACCTGGTGATGGTGGCCGCGATCCTGACGATCCTGGGCTACTCCACCAACGACAAGGTGGTGGTGTACGACCGGGTGCGGGAGAATTTGCGCAAGTATCGCTCGATGCCGTTGCGCGAGCTGATCGACATGTCGATCAACGAGACGCTGAACCGGACGCTGGGGACGTCGATGACGGTGTTCCTGGCGGCGGTGCCGTTGGCGCTGTTCGGCGGCGGCACGCTGTCGGGGTTCGCGACCGTGATGCTGTTCGGGATCGTGGTGGGGACCTCGTCGTCGATCTTCATCGCCGCCCCGATCCTGCTGCTGCTTGGGGCGAAGCGGTTGCGCCGGGACACGGTCACGGCCGCACCCGAGCGGGCGCGGCCGTGACCCTGTCGCGGACGGTGGAAGCCAACGGGCTCACATTCGCGATCGACGAGGCCGGCGACGGGCCGGACGTGGCGCTCTGCCTGCATGGCTTCCCGGAGAACCGGTCCTCGTGGCGGCACCAACTGCCGTTCCTGGCGGCGCGCGGCTGGCATGCGGTCGCGCCCGATCTGCGCGGCTATGGCGGAACGTCGCGGCCGACGGCGCGGGAGGAATACCGGGTGGCGCGGCTGGTCGAGGACGTAGCCGGGTTGTTCGAGGCGCTGGGCGCGCGACGCCGGCTGCTGATCGGGCATGATTGGGGCGGGGTGATCGCATGGGCCGCGGCGATCGGACGTGCGGTGCCGCTCGACGGGCTGGTGGTGATGAATGCGCCGCATCCGGCGCGGTTCCGGGAAGCCTTGCTGTGGTCGCCGCGGCAGGTGCTGCGGTCGTGGTATGTCGCGTTCTTCCAGATCCCCGGTCTGCCGGAACGGCTGTTGACGGCGCGCGGCGCGCGGGCGATCGGCGAGGCGTTCAAGCCGGCGGGACTGCCGGCCGAGGTGACGGACCAGTATCGACGGGCCGCACTGGAGCCCGGGGCGGCGCACGCGATGCTGGCCTACTACCGGGCGAACGCTTCCCGGATGCTCAGGCCGGGCTCGTCGCCTGTCGGCCGGATCGGAGTGCCGATGCTGCTGATCTGGGGCGAGGCGGACACGGCGCTCGGGGTGGAACTCGCCGAGGGGCTCGACCGGCATGTCGCGGACCTGACGGTCGAGCGGCTGCCGGGCGTGTCGCATTGGGTGCAGCAGGAGGCGCCGGACGCCGTGAACGCGCGGATGGGCCGGTGGCTGGCGCTCAGGGGATTCCAGAACGGCTGAGCGCGGGCCGGGTGACGGGCAGTCTGGTGCTGACGGCTTCGGCGTATTCGGCCAGCGAGGCGATCGCCGCCTGGGCGCGCCGGCGCTGAGCGTCGGAGTTGTCGGAGGCGAGCCCGCTCAGGGCGCCCAGGGCGGCATGGTCGAGCCTGACGATCTCGAGCAGCTCGGTGCGGCCGACGGTGGCGCTCTGCACCGTGCCCTCGGCGAGACCATGCACCAGCAGGTAGTCGTCGAACAGCGAGTGGGCGGTGAGCGGGAGTGGCGGCCCCGACGGCGTGATGGCGCACGAGGCGAGCAGCAGGCCGAGCAGGGCGGAGCCAGTGGATCGCATGGGCGGCGGAACTCCGGTCCGGATGCGACGATCGTCGCGCTGTGACGTCTCACAATCGTCAGGAACGAGCGGGAAGCAAGCGATGAAACTGTATCGGATCGCGGCCAGGAACGGCATCGACGACCTCAGGCTGACACAGGAGGATGAACCGCGTGCCAAGACCCGCGAAATCCTGGTGCGGGTCAGGGCGTGCTCGCTGAACTATCGCGACCTGATGGCGGTGCGCGGACAGTATCCGGCGGTCAAGGAGGGCAGCCTGGTGCCGCTGTCGGACGGCGCCGGCGAGGTGGTGGCGGTCGGCGACGGGGTGACGCGGTTCAAGGTGGGCGACCGCGTGGCGGGCGGGTTCTTCGATCGCTGGCAGGGCGGGCAGTTGACGAGCGCGCTGGAGCGGACGGCGCGCGGCGGGTTCTTCGACGGGATGCTGGCCGAATACGTGACGCTTTCCGAGGAGGGCGCGGTGCAGGTGCCCGGGCATCTGTCGTTCGAGGAGGCGGCGACGCTGCCTTGCGCGGCGGTGACGGCGTGGCATGCGGCGATGGTGTTCGGGGCGCTGAGGCCCGGCGAGACGGTGCTGACGCAAGGCACCGGCGGCGTGTCGATCTTCGCGATGCAGTTCGCACTCGCGGCAGGGGCGCGAGTGATCGCGACCTCGTCGTCGGATGAAAAGCTCGAGCGGGTGCGCGCACTCGGGGCGGCGGAGACGATCAACTACAAGACGACGTCCGAGTGGGAGGGACAGGCCAAGCGGCTGACCGGCAGGATGGGAGTCGACCTGGTGGTCGAGGTCGGCGGCCCGGGGACGTTCGCGCGCTCGATGGAGGCGGCCCGGACGGGCGGGCGGATCGGGGTGATCGGGCTGCTGTCAGGGCCGGGCGAGACGATCGATCCGCTGACGATCCTGCGCCGGAGGCTGAAGGTAGAGGGCATCCTGGTGGGTTCGACGGAGATGTTCGAGGCGATGAACCGGGCGATCACGGCGCACGCGATCAGGCCAGTGATCGACCGGGTGTTCCCGTTCGAGGAGGCGAAGGCCGCCTACCGGCACATGGAAGGCGCAGGACATTTCGGGAAGATCGTCATCTCGGTTCCGTGACGTTCCTGGTCGCCAGCAGGTCTCGGATCTCGGCGAGCAGGAGTTCGGTCGGGGTCGGGCCGGCGGCCTCCTCGATCTTCTCCTGGCGCACGTGCAGGCGGGTGAGCAAACGGACGAGCCAGAAGATGGCGAAGCTGACGATGAGGAACTGGATGCAGGCGTTGACGAAATTGCCGTAGTTGACGGTGACGGCGCCCGCCTTCTGGGCGTCCTGCAGGGTGTGGGTGACCGGACCCTTCAGGGTGACGAAGAGGTTCGAGAAGTCGATGCCGCCGATCAGCAATCCGATCAGCGGGTTGAGCAGGTCCTTGACCAAGCTGTTGACGATGCCGGTGAAGGCGGCGCCGATGATGATGCCGACGGCGAGGTCGACGACGCTGCCGCGCATGATGAAGGCGCGGAACTCGGCGACCCATCGCGGCGTGTGCGGCGGCTTGATCGGCAAGGCCATCGTTCCATCCTTCCGTGCGGTCGGTTCATGCTCCGATTCTCGTTACATCATGGATAAACCGGATGAATGATGCAAAGGCGGTACTCGGGCGCTGGATCATCGAGCGCAAGCGCGAGCGCAGGCTGAGCTGGGCGGCGCTGGGCGAGATCGCCGGGCAATCCCCGGTATGGACCTGTGCGGCGTGCCTCGGACAGATGGCGGTGCCGGCGGAGGCGGCCGCCCGTCTCGGCGAGGCGCTGGGGCTGACGGCGCTCGAGGTCGCGGTGCTGGAGCAGATCCCGTATCGGGGCGCGCTGCCGCCCGGGCCGCCGACGGATCCGTTGATCTATCGCTTCCATGAGCTGGTGCAGGTCTACGGCACGACGTGGAAGGAGCTGATCGGCGAGGAGTTCGGCGACGGGATCATGAGCGCGATCGATCTCTCGATGGCGGTCGAGCGGGAGTCCGATCCGGCGGGCGACCGGGTGCGGATCGTGATGAGCGGGAAGTTCTTTCCCTACAGGCGCTATTGATTGGAACGGGCTCGCGACGCGCGCATCGACGTGATGCGCGAGCTGGCGATCGGAGTGGTGCTCCTCCACCATCTCGATATCGTCTGTCCGCTCGGAAGCGGGTGGTTGGTGCATGCGATCACGCGCATCGGCAATCACGGCGTGACGATGTTCACGATCTCCGGGTTCTTGATCACCTCGACGGCGATTGGGAGGCGGCAGGCAGCGCTGGTTTGTATGTCACGCGCCACATCAATCCGTTGCCGTCTTCGGTGACGAGCAAGGCGCCGTCGTGAGCGACGGCGACGCCCACCGGCCTCGCCCAGACGTCGTCGTCGTCCAGGACGAGACCGGTCATGAAGTCCTCGTAGACTCCGGTCGGCACGCCGGCGCGGAGCCGCACGCGGATGACCTTGTAGCCGGTGCGCCTGGCCCGGTTCCATGAGCCGTGCAGGGCGACGAACGCGTCGCCCTCGTCGTCGGGCGGGAAGGCGGCGACGGCGCTTGCCGGCGCCTGATAGAACGTCATCGCCAGCGGTGCGGAGTGCGGCTGGATCAGCACGTCGGGCACCGTCACCTGACCACGCAGGTCGGGCCGTTCGCCCGCGTGCCGCGGATCCTCGTTTGAGCCGATATAATACCAGGGCCAGCCGTAGAAGCCGGCCGGTCGCACCCGCGTGACGTAGTCGGGGACCAGGTTGTCTCCCATTCCGTCGCGTTCGTTGGTGGCGCACCAGAGATCGCCGGTGCCCGGATGGACCGCCAGACCGACGCAGTTGCGCAATCCGGTCGCGAAGACCCGGCGGTTCCCGCCGTCGGGATCGAACGTCAGGATTTCCGCCCGACCGGCCTCGTATCCCCAGGCCGCGCCGAGCCCTGCCTTGGTCTGCCAGCGCCGGATTTCCTCCGGACTCCGGCGCCTCATCTCCTCGGCGACGTTCGAGCCGGAGCCGACGGAGACGAACATCCGCTTGCCGTCCAGACTGAACTGGATGTCACGCGTGGTGTGGTAACCGGTGGTTTCGGCGATTTCAGCGACCACCGTGTGCGGCACGCCGCTCGGCTTGAGGTCTCCTGCGCGATAGGGGAAGCGTACGACCGAGTTCACCGTCGCGACATAGACCCAGTGCGGATCCGGGCCTGGCGGATAGAACGCAATCCCGAAGGGTCCGTCGAGGCCGCTCGCGAACAGCTCGTCATGTTCGGGCCGGGTCGCCCCGTCGGACGCGCGCAGGACACGGACCTTTCCCGAGGCCGTCTCGGCGACGAAGATATCCCCGTTCGGCGCGACGCGAACCAGCCGCGGGTTCTCCAGCGTCGCGAAGCGCTCCACCGAGAAGCCGGGCGGGACCCTGGGGACCAGGTGACCCGACGGCGTGACGACGGAAGGGGTGTTGCTGGCCGAGGGACTGGCGAACGGCGAGGGCATGTCCTGTGGCGTCAGTCTTCGTTGCCGGCCTGGCGCGTCGTCGTGCCAGTCACCGTAAGCACGCTGTCCCGTCAGCACCGGTTCGGGGCCACCCTGGTCGCGCGCTTCCGGCGCCCAGGTGCCGAACAGCGAGCAGACGCCGAGGCCTGCGAGAACGCGACGGCGCAGCATGGCGCTCGGACTTCGCACCGGGCCAGCTATGCTAGCGCACCTGTTCCAAGACGACGACCTGACGCGTCATGGGCAGGCAGCCCGGCTCGATCGTAATCGACGGGACCGGGCGGCGACTGACGGTCTCCCGAGGACATCGCTGCAGGAACCGCTCGACCGGTTCGATCTCGAGCACGCCGCGAGGGTGCCAGTAGTGCATCGGAATGACGATGCGGGGATCGATGGCGGCGATCGCAACATCGAGATCATCGAGCGCGATCGTGGCGTGCGCGCCGGTCAACGCCAGCATGACATCCACCTCGCCGGCCAAGGCCGACAGGACCGCGGGCGCCACCGGATTGCCGACATCGCCCATGTGAAGGACCCGCACGCCGCCGACCGTGAAGAGATACATCGCGTTGGCGTCGGGATCGCGTCCGAAATCGAAGCTCAGGCTCTCGCTCACCGGGAAGGCGCGGATCGGCACGCCTCGCACGTCGATGCCTTGGGGCGGAACGTCGAGGAGTGCGTTCACGACCGTCGGGTGGCCGCCTACATGGCTCGGGTCGGAATGGAAGTCGTCCGTCGCCGAACTCATGATCACGAGATCAGCCGGCTCGTCGATGGGCTCGAAGCCGGAAACGCCCGGCGCGTAGGGATCGGTGACGACGCTGACCGCCGGCGTCTCGAGCCGGAAACTCGCGTGCGCGTAGAAGGTGATCTGCATCCGGCGTGAGCCCTTCCGTCGAGATCGCTCTCAGTATTCCACATTCCGGCGGTCTTCGGCCAGACCCGGTCGACTCACGCCGAGGCGAACCGATCGGCGTGACGAGCCGCAGGATTTCCTTGCGAGGATTGCAGTCCTGCGTGGCGGTTGTCACGATCATTTCATGTCGAATTGATTCGAAACTTTCGTATGGTCCTTTGGTGTTTGATGTGTTGTGATTATTTTCAAGCTGAATTAGCGGGTTGCTGGCGGCGTAATGCGAGATTGAGTGTCCTGCATACGGTAAAATGCATTGACAGCAACCGATCGAAAGCAGGGTATTGTCACCATCATTACGTGTGTTGAAGCGAGGTTCCCAATGACATTGCGCTCTACGCTTGTAACGACCGCGGCTCTCGGCCTGGCCATCGGGCCGGTCGGGGTGGCACGCGCGCAGTATGCGTCGCCGACCGACTGGCTGAGCGCCGGCAATGGTCTGACCGACAATCACTTCCAGCCGTTCGAATTCGCCCTCGGCCGGACGACGGTTCCCTATCTCGGGCTGAAGTGGACCTTCACCGCCGACGGCGACGTCGAGGGCACGCCGACCGTCAGCGGCGGGTCCGTCTATTTCGCGGACCGGGGCGGCTCGGTCTGGCGCGTCGACGCGGCCACCGGCAAGACGATCTGGAAGGCGAGCCTGCCCTCGATCACCGGCAGTTCGGCCTCCTTCGCGCGCGTCAGCCCGGCGATCGGGGATGGCGTGATCATCGTCGGCGACAACACCTCGGGAACCGTGATCGCCCTGTCGCAGGCGACCGGCAAGAAAGTCTGGTCCACCGTGCTCGCGACCGACGTAGGCGCGATCATCACGTCCTCGCCGGTCGTCGCAGGGGGGCGCGTCTATCTCGGCGTCGCGTCGGAGCAGGAGACGCTGGCGGACTTCATCCCCGGCTTCGTCGTGACATTGAGGGGCTCGATCGCGTCGCTCGACGAGAAGACGGGCAAGATCGTCTGGCAGAGCTACATGGTGCCGCCCAGCTATACCGGGGGCGCCGTCTGGTCCAGCAATCTCGCGATCGACGCCGGCCGCAACGCGCTCTACGCGGTCACCGGCAACAACTACTCCGTCCCGTCCAGCGTCGCCGCCTGCCAGACGGCGGCCGGAACGGACCCGGTGGCACTCGACAAGTGCCTGCCCTCCACGGACCACCTCGACAGCATCGTGTCGCTGAACCTGGCGACCGGCGCGGTGATCTGGGGCGATCGCTTCACCCATGCCGATACCTACACGGTCTCGTGCAGGAAGCCGCCACCGGTGCCGCCCCAGACGCCCTGCCCGAGCCCCTCGGGCCCGGACACCGATTTCGGCTCGGCGCCCAATCTCTTCACCATCAAGGTCAACGGCGTATCCACCGATGTGGTCGGCGCCGGGCAGAAGACCGGCACCTTCTGGACCGTCAATCGCGACACCGGCGCCATCATCTGGGGAACACAGGTCGGACCAGGCGGCGAGTTCGGCGGCATCGAGTGGGGCACCGCCACCGACGGCAATCGCATCTACGTGGCGCTGGGCAACACCGAATATGTCGAGACCACGCTGATCACGGGCCAGAAAACCAACGGCGGCTTCTGGTCGGCGCTCGATCCCACCACGGGGAAGATCCTGTGGGAGACACCGACCACCTCGCTCGCGCCGAAGCCGGCGCAGGCCGGTTCGCTGGTGCCGCCGGCGGGCGCGCTCGCGGCGGCCAACGGCTCGGTCAGCGTCGCCAACGGCGTCATGTATGGCGAGGATACCGCCGGCAACCTGGACGCCTTCGACGCCGCGACCGGGAAGGTGCTGTTCGACTATCCGAGCGGCGGCGCGGGCATCGCAGCACCGGCGATCTCGAACGGCACGCTCTACTGGGCGTCCGGCTACTACCTGACGGGCGCAACCAGCAACAAGGTGTATGCCTTCTCGCTGGGCGGCCTGTAGGAA
>CAXTUK010000066.1:0-10252 GCA_964247395.1 uncultured Acetobacteraceae bacterium | reverse complement strand
ATCGAGGCGGGTATGCGGATCGGCTGCGCCCGGATCGCGTCGGCGCCGTTCGGCGTCGACACGCCGGAGGATCTGCAGCGGGCGCGCCTGGCGATGGAGGGCGCGTGAAGCCCGTCGCCTTCCAGGGGCGGCCGGGCGCCTACTCCGACCTCGCCTGCCGGCGGCGCTATCCCGGCCTGCCGACGCTGCCGTGCGAGAGCTTCGAGGCGGCGATCGAGGCGGTGCGCTCGGGCGACGCCTCGCTCGGCATGCTGGCGTGCGAGAACAGCCTGGTCGGCCGGGTGCCGGACATCCACGCGCTGCTGCCTGATTCCGGTCTGTCGATCGTGGCCGAGCACTTCCAGCGGGTGGAGCATTGCCTGCTCGGGGTGCGCGGGGCGTCGCTGAGCGACGTGCGTCACGTGCACAGCCATTCGGTGGCGCTCGGACAGGTCCGCTCCCTGGTGCGCGAGCTGGGCGCGATGCCGGTGATCGAGGCCGACACGGCGGGGAGCGCCGAGCTGGTGGCGCGCTGGGGCGATCCCTCGCACGCGGCGGTGGCGAGCGCGCTGGCGGCCGACCTGCACGGGCTCGAGATCCTGCGCGCCAACGTGGAGGACGCGCGGCACAACACCACCCGCTTCTACGTGGCGGCGCGCGCGCCGGTCGAGGCGGCGCCGGCGCTGGTCTCGCCGATGACCACCTTCGTCTTCCGGGTGCGGAACGTGCCGGCGGCGCTCTACAAGGCCCTGGGCGGGTTCGCGACCAACGGCGTCAACATGACCAGGCTGGAGAGCTACATGCTCGACGGCGCCTTCACCGCGACCCGCTTCCTCGCCGACGTGGAGGGGCACCCGCAGGACGCGCCGCTCGCCCGCGCGCTCGAGGAGCTCGGCTTCTTCGCGGCCGAACTGCGCGTGCTCGGCGCCTACGAGCGCGATCCGTTCCGCGACCGGCCGGTTCCGTGAGGGTCGGCCTGCTCATGCTCGGCGCGGCGCTGGCCGAGATCGCCGGCTGCTTCTCGGCCTGGGCCTGGTGGCGGTCGGGCGCGTCCGCCTGGTGGCTGGCGCCGGGTGCGGCGTGTCTCGGCGCATTCGCCTGGCTGCTGGCCCTGGTGCCGTCCAGCGCCGCCGGACGCACCTACGCGGCCTATGGCGGGGTGTATGTCAGCGCCTCGATCGTCTGGTTGAGGCTGGCCGAGGGACGCCGGCCGGACGGTTTCGACCTGGCGGGCGCCGCGCTGTGCCTCGGCGGGACGATGGTGATCATGGCGGGCGCAGTCAGGGGGCAGGGATGATCGTGGTGCACCATCTGGAGAACTCCCGCTCGCAGCGCGTGCTGTGGGCGCTCGAGGAGCTCGGCTGTCCCTACGAGGTCGAACGCTACGCGCGCGACCCCAGGACGATGCTGGCGCCGTCGTCGCTCAAGGCGGTGCATCCGCTCGGCAAGTCGCCGGTCATCGTCGATGGCGACCGGACGGTCGCGGAATCGGGCGCGATCCTGGAGTATCTCGGGCGGACCTACGGCGACGGCGCGCTGCTCCCGGCGGCGGGTGTCGAGCGCGACCGCTGCAGCTACTTCCTGCACTACGCGGAGGGCTCGCTGCAGCCGTTCCTGGTGATGAAGCTGATCTTCGCGCGTCTGTCGGCGCCGCCCACGCCGGCGATCGCCTGGCCGGTCACCCGCGCCATCGAGCGGCGCGTGGGCAGGCTGTTCCTCGATCCGAACATCGTCACCCAGCTGGCGTTCTGCGAGGACGAGCTGGCCGACCGGCCATGGTTCGCGGGCGAGACGTTCTCGATGGCCGACATCCAGATGAGCTTTCCGCTCGAGGCGGCTGCAGCGCGGGCCACGCTCGGGCCGCGGCTGAGCGGGTTCCTCGCGACGATCCACGCGCGTCCGGCCTACCGGCGGGCGCTGGAGCGGGGCGGCCCCTACACGCTGGCATCGTACTAGCCGACTGGAACGGTTATTGCTCGGTCGAGGCGGCCGGACGGTCCTGCGCATGGCGCGCATGACGGCCGGGCGTCGGAGATGGAGCGATGCCGCGCGAATTCTCGTCTGCACGGGCCGCCGCACTGACGTCGCTCGGCGTCCTCGCGATCACCACCGGCGCGGTCGCGCAGACGCCCCGGACGCCGTCGGCGGACGTGGTGACGCGCACGTCGAATCCGACGGTGACCGGGCCGGCGAACGGCGGCAGCCCGACGGGCGGCACACCGACCGCGTCGAACCTGGAACCGGCGATCCAGGTCGAGCGGATCAGGAAGGTCTACCGGCAGCTGCTGCAGCGCGAGAAGGACATTCCCACCTCGGTCACCGAGCTGGGCAGCAAGCAGATCCAGCAGTCGGGCCTCGTCGGCTCGATCCAGCAGACGCTCACCCAGGCGCCGTCGGTCAATTCCTACCAGCAGGGGATCGGGCAGAATTCGCCGGAGATCACCATACGCGGCGACAAGGACAGCGAACTCGCCTCCGACCTCGACGACATTCCGATCCAGTCGCTGATCACCGGCGGCAACGCCGGCAACTTCGTGGGCCAGGCTTCGGGTTTCGTCACCAACGGCGAGATCGGGTCGGTCAACGTCTATCCCGGCGTGACCACTCCGGACAACCAGGGCTTCAATGCGCTCGGCGGAACGATCGCCTACTCGACAAAGAAGCCGACCGCAGACCGCAATTTCGAACTCGAAGGCGGCGTCGGGTCGTTCGATCTCCGGCACGGCGGTTTCGAAGCCAACTCCGGCGCGCTCGGCGGCCCGGACGGCTTGCGGGTGCTGCTGCACTACGACCAGAGCTACAACGGCGGCTACCAGGACTACACGCCGTCGCGCTACCGCGAGATGCTGTTCAACGCCGACAAGCCCTATGACGGCGGCTTGTCGCACGTCACCGCAACCGTGATCTACAACACGGGCTTCACCTATTCGACGGCGCGAAACCCCGTGCCGGTTCCTCTGCTCCAGCAGTTCGGCCAGTTCTGGAACTTCCCGCGCAGCGAGACCTTCAACCAGCTGCAGAACCGCTTCCTGTTCGCCGACGTGGGTGACGAGACCTACATCAACCCGCATTTGATCGTGAGCGCGAAGCTGTTCTACGAGCGCGAGGACGACACCAACGTCGAGTATCTCACCGCAAACGACATCTCGCTGAACTACCCCTATCCGAGCCCGGCCTCGCCCTTCTACTTCGGCGACATCCTCAACAGCCCGTCGCTGACGCCGGCCGTCCGCGCCGGCTACATCACCTACGATCCGGGCCAGGTGTTCGGATTGCAGCAGCGCGACACCGGTTTCCTCGGACCCCATCTGCCGACCGGAGGACCGTTCGCGATCGAGGGCCAGACCTCGAGCACCACGCTGACCACGACGCAGACATTCGGCCTGCGTCCGAGGATCAACGTCTTCCTGCCGCACAACACGATCACGGTCGGCGGACTCGCGGCGCGCGCCGACGAAAGCCAGAACGAGTTCGTCTATGGCCCGAACGACAATCCGGTGCGGTTCGGCTACAACGACGTCGGCGGCGAGGGCACCAATTTCGGCACCTATCCCGGCGGCCAACACCGGACCATCCTCGACGCCTATGCGCAGGACAAGATCGACATCCTGCACAACAGGCTGCACCTGCAGCCGGGTGCGACGTTGCAGACGGCGATCACCAGCTTCGACGCGGCCTACTCGACGGCGGCGGTGACGCCGCAATTCCCGAACGGGACCGGCTACAGCATCAACACCTACACCAAGGCGTTCCTGCCCTATTTCGGCGCCAGCTACGACATCACCGACGGATCAACATCTACGGCAGCTATGGCCGCTACTCGCTGTTCGCGCCGAGCAACACCTACGGACCCACGGTGAACGCGCAGAACCAGATCGTCCCGGCGCCCTCGCCCGGCCCGGAGAACGTGCACGACTACGAAGGCGGCATCCGCTACGATTCGCCCAGCCTGCTTGCGAATCTCGACTACTACTACGAGAAGCTCGACAACGAGATCGGCTTCTTCCAGGATTTCAGCACCGGCCAGACCATCCACGGCAATCCGGGTTCGTCCGAGTTCAAGGGCGTCGAGATGAACGGCACCTGGAAGCTGAGCCCGGACTGGTCGATCTTCGCCACCGGGTCATGGAATCTCGCCAAATACCTGGCGACCTGGGACGCGCCGGTCACCCCGCAGGACGGCCAGTTCGGCATTGCCTTCCGCGACACGCCCTATTCCAGCGTGCCCGAATGGCTGGCCAATTTCGGCTTCGAGTATCGGCACACGCACGTGCTGGTTCCGAACGACCATGTCGATGTGCGCGCCTACGGGCACTATGTCGGCGAGCAGTACACGACCGCCTACATTCCCGGCTATCCGGGCAACTCGGACCCGATCACGTCCGCGGCGGCCTACACCTTCACCCACTACAAGATCCCTGCCTACACGACGTTCAATCTGCTGGCGACCTACGACCTGCCGATCCACCGCTCCTACGTCAAGGACGTGACGTTCGCGCTGAACGCCCAGAACATCTTCAACCTGCACTACTACCAGTATTTCTTCCAGGAGGTCGGCGCACCGCTCGGATACTTCGTGTTCGACAGCTCCAATTTCGCCAATGCCGTGCCCGGGATCCCGGTCAACGTCACCTTCGACGTCGCGGCCAAGTTCTAGCGGCCACCGTCGACGCGCAGCACCTGGCCGGTGATCCAGGCGGCGCGGTCGGAAGCGAGGAACAGGACCGCGTCGGCGATATCGCCCGCGGTGCCGAGGCGGCGGAGCGCGATCCGCTCGACCAGATCGCGCTGGCCCTGCTCGCCGAGGCTCTGCCATTGGCGTTCGGTGGTGGGGTTGGAGCGGACGAAGCCAGGGGCCACCGCGTTGACGGTGATGTTCCAGCCTCCGAGCTCGTGCGCCAGTTGCCGCACCAGCCCGAGCTGGCCCGCCTTGGCGCTGGCGTAGGCCTGGATGCCGGTCAGGCTGACATCGATGCCGGCGCCGCTCGAGATCATCACCATGCGGCCGCCGCCCAGCGCCTTCATGCCGGGCGTGACGGCGCGCGCGAGCAGGAAGGCGCCGGTGAGGTTCACGTCCTGGATGGCGTGCCAGTCGGCCTCGGTGACATCCTCGACGGGGCGGCCGACCTGACCCGCGACCCCGCCGGCGCTGTAGATCAGGCCGTCGACGGGACCGGCGGAGGCGGCGAGCGCCCGCACCTGCGTGGAACTGGTCACGTCGAGCCGGTGCGCGGCGCAATCGGGACCGGCCGACCTCGCCGTCTCGGCGAGCGTCGCCTCGTCGATGTCGCAGGCGAGGACGTGCGCGCCGGCACCGGCGAGGCCGGCGACGATCGCGCGTCCGATCCCCTGCGCCGCGCCGGCGACGAGGAACCGGCGCCCGGCGAGGCCGTCTTGCGTCATGCGGTCATGTCCTCGATCAGGGCGCGTGTCTCCTCGACCGCGATCGACCAGATCGACAGCATCTCGTCGTCGGACCGCTCGTAGCGACCGCCGAAATTGCCGTCGCCGAGATAGTCCCGCGTCTGGACCGGGTTCATCGGCCGCATCCGCGCGACATCGATCGGAGGCTTGGCGGTCGCCGGCTGTTCGACGCCTGGCAGGCGGGTCCACGGGAAATTCTCCATCCACGACGCGTGCGAGGCGACCGGATCGACGGCCTGGACCGCCTGCCAGGTGCGCGGCGCGTTCCACCAGTTATGGAAATTCACCGAGCACCCGGGATTGGCCGCCTGCCATTCGGCCGCGATCGGCTGGCCGGGCTGGTTGCCGCCGTGCCCGTTGACGAACAGGAAGCGGCGGAAACCCTGCCTGGCGAGGCTGTCGAGGACGTCATGCAGGATGCGGCCGTAGGTCTCGACGCGCAACGAGACCGTGCCGGGATAGGCCAGGAAATAAGGCGTGATGCCGAACGGCAGCACCGGAAACACCGGCACGCCGAGCGGATCGGCCGCTTCGGTCGCGACGCGTTCGGCGAGCCTCGTGTCGGTCGCGAGGCTGAGGAACGCATGCTGTTCGGTGCAGCCGAGCGGGATCACCGCGCGCCGCTCTCCGGCCGCCAGCAGCGCCTCGACCTGCGGCCAGTTCATCCCTTCGATCTTCACGCGGTTCCCTCCAGGCTTGCTCGCTCGCTCGAGACGAGCAACGGTTCGATCAGACGGCGAACGTCGCCGGGATCGGGCGTGTGGCGGTATTCGAAGGCCGGCATGCCGTCCGGCAATGCGAGGCCGAGATCGTCGGCGCCCGTCGCGAACACCACGATGTCGACGCGGCGAAGCATGGCGGCGGCGGCCGGCGTATCGTGCAGGGCGACCGAGATGTCCGCCACATGCGGTGCGAAGCGTTGCACGCCCGCCTTGAGCAGCCTGGTGAACTCGGGGAAGATCGAGATCACGCCGACCCTGGCGCCGGGATCGAGTGCCGCCAGCGCCTGGCGCGTCTCGGCGGCGGGGATGAAGGTGACGGCCGCGACCACGCAGTTCGGCAGGAGGTCCATCACGTCGCGACGGCGGTGCGCGAACGTGATCACCAGGTCGGCGGATCCGGCGTGTTCGCGGGCGTTCGGATCGTTCTCGATCGCGCCCAACGTGATCGGCTCGATCGACACCAAGCGGCCGACGGCCGCCGCCATCTCCTCGCAATAGATCGCCGTCGTCTGCATGAAGTGCCCGACCACCACGACCAGCGGCCGGTCGCGCCGGTCCTCCATGCGCGCGGCGATCAGTCCGACCAGGTCGCTCGGACGCAGCCCGAGCGCGCGGCCATGCAGGATCACGGCATCGATGGCCCGGTGGAGCTCGACATCGTGCTGGGCAGGGCGCCGGACGGCCGGGGCGATGTCGGCGACGAACGTGCCGCACCCCTTGCGGCTGGCGATGATGCCGGCCTCCTTGAGGTCGGCATAGACCTGCGCCACCGTCATCGGCGCCACCCCGAGGTGGTCGGCGAGCTCGCGGACGGAGGGCAGTTTCTCACCCGGACGCAGCGTGCCGAGGCCGATGCCGAATTCGATCACGCCGCGGAGCTGCACGCCGAGCGCGACCGGGAGGTCGCGTTCGACCGCGTAGGCGGCGAGGCTGGCGGGGCGTTCTGCCATGTCGGTACGGTTCTAGCGCGACGTGCCGGCGCGCGCCATGCCGGGCCAGCGGCCCTTTGCCTATCGGACGCCCAGGATCCAGGCAGATGCGCAAATTCTGACCGATGCCCGGATCGCGAAGCCGCGATTGACCCGAACGAAGGCAGCTTCGTATTGTCACATCGCGGCAGTACGCCGGATCGCGCCGAAAGGAGTGCGGGTTGAGTTTCAGGCGCGCGCTCCTCATCATTCCGATGTTGCTGGCCGGCAGCGCCCGGGCGGCCGACATGCCGGTCCGGGGCGGAGTGATGACCTTCGGACGCTATGCCGACAGCTTGCTGCTCGATCCGGTGCTCAACGACTCCAACACCGACATCTGGATCCTTTCCAATCTCTACGACACGCTGCTGCTCCCGACCGACGACGGGACGGGTCTGCAGCCCGGGCTCGCGACCGGATGGGTCGTCTCGCCGGATGGATTGACGGTCACGCTCTCGCTCCGACGCGCGCGTTTCTCGGATGGATCGCCGATCGGAGCGAGCGACGTGAAATGGTCGCTCGATCGCGCACGCAATCCCCGCAACGGGATCTGGAGCTTCCTGCTCGACGCCGTTGCCGCCGTCTCGGTCAAGGATCAGGGCACAGTGGTCCTGCACATGCGCCATCCCGATCCGTCGATCCTGCCCGCGCTGAGCACCTTCAACGCCGCGATCATGCCGGAGCGTCGGTTCGAGGCGTCGCACGGGGCCGACGACGCGGAGAAGGCCGCCGACTTCGAACGCCATCCCGTGACGTCGGGCCCGTTCGTGCTGCAGTCCTGGGTGCAAGGTTCGGCCATGCGCCTCATGCGCAACCGGTTCTACTGGCGCCTCGGGCAGGACGGTCGGACGCTGCCCTACCTCGACGGGATCGAGTTCGAGCTCGTCCCCGACGATGCCACGCGGATCCTGAAGGTCCAGTCGGGCGAGCTCGACGGCGCCGAACTGATCCCGTATTCCCGCGCGGCCGAACTCCAGCGTGATCCGCGATTGCGGTTGATGCTCTTCCCGTCGACGCGGACGGCGTTCGTGGTCCTCAACGTCCGCAAGCTGCTGCCGGACGGAGCGCCGAACCCGCTCGCCTCGCCTCGCGTCAGGGAGGCCCTCAATGACTCGGTGTATCGCGGCGGCCTGATCCGGATCGTCACCGGCGGGCTCGGCAGGGACATGACGTCCTATCTGTCGCATGCGACGCCGCTGCATGTGGATGTCCCCGGTGCGGCGCGATACGATCCGGACAGGGCGCGGGCGCTGCTGCGCGAGGCGGGCCTCGCTCATGGTTTTTCCGCGACGATGCAGATCATCGCCAACAACGAAACCGACATCGAGACCGCGACGGCGCTGCAGGAGATGTGGTCCGCGATCGGCGTCGATCTGCATCTTCGGCAGGTCGACGCGGGCTCGCTGCTCGCGTCCTATCGGAAGGGCGCCTTCATGATGTCGTTGAGCGCCTGGACCGACGACATCGCCGACCCGGACGAAGCCACGTCGTATGCCGTCTACTCGCCGACGATCGACGCCCTGCATTCGGGGTGGCGCGACGAGGAGGCGGACCGGCTGTTCGTCGCCTCTGGCAGGGAGCTCGACCCGAAGCGGCGCGCGGACGAGTACGCGCGCATCCAGCGGATCTTCGAGAGCGGGCCGATCGTCCGGCTGTTCGAGACGCCCTACACGGTCCTGCTCCGGCGTTCGGTGAGAGGCTTCCTGCAGTTGCCCCTGGGCAACAACATCTTCGCCGAGGCGTGGCTCGCGCGATGAGCCTCGCGCGCGCGCTGCCGCGTGTGCTGCAGGCGATCCCGACACTGGCCGCGATCGTGGTGGTGACGTTCCTGATCGTGCGCCTGCTGCCGGGCGATCCGGCGAGTGCCGTGATCGGCAACCGGGTGACCGACGCGGAGGTCGCGGCAGCGAATGCGCGGCTCGGGCTCGACAGACCGATCCTGGAACAGTTCGGCGCCTATGTCGGCGGGCTCGCGCATGGCGATCTGGGGCGGTCGACGCGGCTCGGCGTGCCGGTCGGCCGATTGATCGCGGCGCGGCTGCCGGTGACGCTGCTGCTGACGGCGATGGCGTCGGTGATCGCGGTCGCGATCTCGGTGCCGCTGGCGCGGGCCGCGGCAATCAGGCGAGACCGCGCCGCCGACGTGGCGATCCGGCTCGCGTTCCAGGTCGGGCTGTCGATGCCGGCGTTCTATATCGGCATCCTGCTGCTGACCCTGTTCGCCGCCCGGCTGCGATTGTTCCCGGTCGGCGGCTACGGCGATGGGCTCGGCCAGCATGTCGTCCACCTGCTGCTGCCGGCGTTCGCCCTGGCGCTGAGCCTGTCGGCGGTGCTGATGCGCAATCTTCGGGCCGCGATCTGCGACGTGCTCGACGGGCCGCATGTCGAGTTCGCACGCCTCAAGGGCCTGCCGCCCCGCCTGGTGATGTGGCGTCATGTGCTGCGCAACGCGATGATCTCGACGGTGGCGCTGTTCGGCTTGAACGCGGGCACGCTGCTCGGTGGCGCCGTGATCACCGAGACGGTGTTCGCCATTCCCGGCGTCGGCGTGCTGATGGTCGACAGCGTGTTCGGGCGCGACTACCCGGTGATCGAGGCGCTGACGCTGGTCCTCGCTTCCCTGGTCGTGCTGACATTGCTGGCGACGGACCTGGTCCAGTCCGCGCTCGATCCGAGGATCGAGCCCTGATCCGCTCGCGCTGGCCTCTCTCGCTGGTCGCGGGCGTGTGCATCCTGGCCGCGAGCCTGCTGCTCGCGGGCGTCCCGCAAGTCTTCGCGCCGGCCAGCCCGCGTCATTTCGACTATTCCAGCCTGCTGCAGCCGCCCTCCGCCGCGCATCCGCTCGGAACCGACGAGTTCGGCCGGGACATGGTGTCGCGCGTGATCTGGGGTTACGGCGTCGACATGCAGATCGCGTTGTTCGCGACGCTGCCGGCGCTGCTGGTGGGCACGCTCGTCGGCACGCTCGCCGGTTTCTTCGGTGGTCTCGGCGAGATCGCGCTGGTGCAGCTGGTCAGCATCGTCGTCGCGTTTCCGTTCCTCGTGCTGGTGATCGCGATCATCACCGTGCTCGGGCCAGGTCTGGTCAACATGTACGTGGCGACCGCGCTGGTCGGCTGGGTGTTCTATGCGCGGCTGATGCTGTCGGAGATGAAGGTG
>CAXTUK010000065.1:0-10254 GCA_964247395.1 uncultured Acetobacteraceae bacterium | reverse complement strand
TCGGCTACGAGAGCGGCAACCAGCAGATCCTGCACAACATCAAGAAGGGCATGCGGATCGACGTCGCCCGCGAATTCACCCGCAACTGCCACGAGCTCGGCATCAAGATCCACGGCACCTTCATCCTCGGCCTGCCCGGCGAGACCACCGAAACGATCCGCGAAACCATCCGTTTTGCGACCGAGATCAACCCGCACACCCTGCAGGTCTCGCTCGCCGCCCCCTATCCAGGCACCTTCCTCCACAGCCAAGCCACCGAGAACGGGTGGTTCGATGCCGAGAACGCCGAGCTCATCGACGAGCACGGCGTGCAGATCGCGCCACTCCAGTATCCGCATCTGTCGCACACCGAGATCCACGACAGCGTCGAGACCTTCTACCGGAAGTTCTATTTCCGGGCGCCGAAGATCGCGTCCATCGTCGGCGAAATGGTCACCTCGCCGCAGATGATGAAGCGCCGCCTGCGCGAGGGCGTGGAGTTCTTCCAGTTCCTCAAGGAGCGGCGGGCGGCCTGAGACCAGGAGCTCTGCCCTTGGATCCCGCCGGGGCCGGGCGGCCCCGGACCCGCGTCATCATAGGCGCTGACGATTTCGGGCTTTCGGAGCCCGTCAACGAGGGGATCGAGCGGGCGCATCGCGAAGGGTTCCTGTCTGCCGCAAGCCTGATGGTCGCGGGCGCCGCCGTCGGCGACGCGGTTCGCCGGGCCAGGCGCAATCCGGGTCTGCGCGTCGGGCTGCATCTCGTCGTCGTCGAGGGGCCTTCGGTCCTCCCTCATGGCGAAATCCCTCGCCTCGTCGGCGCCGACGCGCAATTCGGTTCCGATCAGGTCCGGCGCGGGATGCGCTACTTCCTCGATCCGCGCGTCCGGCGCGAGCTCGCCTCCGAGATCAGGGCCCAGTTCGACGCTTTCGCCGCCACCGGCCTGCCGCTCGACCATGCCAACGCGCACAAGCACATGCATCTCCACCCGACCGTCGGACGCGAACTGATCGAGATCGGTCGCGCCTACGGGCTTCGCGCCGTGCGCGTGCCCACCGAGCCGGCCGGCCCGCTCCTCGCATGCGGCACCCGGCCGACCTTCGCCGCGGCCGCACTGCGAGCCTGGACCCGGCAGCTCAGAGCCGCGGTCCTCCGCACTGGCCTTGCCACCACCGACCAGTGCTTCGGCATCGCCTGGAGCGGTGCGATGTCGTCCGCGCGCGTTTCCCGGCTGCTCGACGCCCTTCCGCCGGGCGTCAGCGAGATCTACTTCCACCCGGCCGTCGGCCGCGATCCGCTGCTCGGTCGTCTGATGCCCGGCTACGACCACGATGGCGAGCTCGCCACGCTTCGCGATCCCGATCTGGCCGAGCGCATCGCCCCGATGGCGACCGATTGGATCTCATTATCGACCGGAGTTGCTTGCGAGCGCCGCGAACAACGTAGAGTGCGCACCCGGCGCGTCCCTATGCCGGCTGGCCCAGCCCAGGAGACTTCCATGATCGACACCACCGCCGCCGGCTCGTCCTCGCTCGGCGACCGCACCGTCAATCGGATGGGCTATGGCGCGATGCAACTCGCCGGGCCCGGCGTCTTCGGGCCGCCGAAGGATCACGCGGCCGCGCTCGACGTGCTGCGCGAGGCCGTCACCCGCGGCGTCGACCACATCGACACCAGCGACTTCTACGGCCCGCATGTCACCAACCAGCTGATCCGCGAGGCGCTCGCGCCCTATCCAGACGATCTCGTGATCGTCACCAAGATCGGCGCCCGGCGCGGCGACGACAGGTCATGGCACCCGGCCTTCTCGCCCGACGAACTGAGACAGGCGGTCCACGACAATCTTCGCAATCTGGGGCTCGATGCGCTCGACGTGGTCAACCTTCGCATCATGTTCGACCGCCACGGCCCTGCCGAGGGATCGATCGAGGTGCCGCTCACCGCCCTCGTCGAGCTTCAGCGTGAGGGCCTGGTACGTCACATCGGGCTGAGCAACGTCACCGCGGCGCAGGTCGCGGAAGGACGCCGCATCTGCGACATCGTCTGCGTGCAGAACCACTACAACCTGGCGCATCGGGTCGACGATGCCCTGATCGACGAACTTGCCCGCGACGGCATCGCCTATGTGCCGTTCTTCCCGCTCGGTGGGTTCAGTCCGTTGCAGTCCTCGACCTTGTCGGACGTCGCGGCAGGCCTGGGCGCCACGCCGATGCAGGTGGCGCTCGCCTGGCTGCTGCGTCGCGCGCCCAACATCCTCCTCATCCCCGGCACCTCGTCGGTCGCCCACCTGCACGAGAACCTCGAGGCGGCGGAGCTCGTGCTGTCCGACGAGGTGCTCGCGAGGCTGGACGCGATCGGCGGAAGCGATGACGTTCAATAAGCGGAACGTCCTTCCCGCAGTCCCATCGCGACGTAGTGCAGGAAAGGCTTCCAGTCCGTCGCCGCGACATCCGCGTGCGCGCGCCGGTAGGCGTCGGCCTTGAAACGCACCGCGCGGGCCGTGGGCGCCGGTTTGACCCAGACCGCGTCGTCGACGGCGCCGCGTGGCGTCGCCACCGGCGAACCGAGCCGGGCTGAATGAACGCCGAACGCTTCGAGCAGCGCGCCGAACCCCTGGAAGATGATCCGGGGAACGTCGCTCTCCCGGGTCTCCCCACCGAAGCGCAGGCAGGTCAGCGCCGTCCCGCGCGATCGCTCCGCCGGCTTCGCCCGCATCGCGCGCGACACCTCCATGCTGCCGAGTGCCGCCGCCGGAACGATGCAGGTCTGCACCGATCCGATCGCGAACTCGCATCCGTCGCCTGCGACGTCGAGCAGACCCGGGCCATACGCCAGCGCCTCACGCTTGCCGCGGAATGCGTCCAGTTCGGCATGGATCGGATCGCGCCGGCACGACACGCCGTCATCGGTGAACACCGCGAGGAACTCGTCGCACGCGAGCGGCAGCATGAAGTCGCACCCGCTCGGGGCGAGATCGACCGCTGCGCCAGGCTGCCGGTGGACCTCGACGCCGGCCCGCTCGGCCCTCGTCAGGAGCGCCAGCGTCGCCGGCTCGGTCGAGCCCTCGTCGTGCACGGCGAGGTTCTCGAAGCCGAACAGGTGGGCATGATGGCGGAGCCACGCATCCAGCAGCACCGTCTCGTCGCACTGCACCGTCACGCATCGCGCTCGAGCCACGCTCCCCCCTCGGACTGGACGACGCAACTCATCGCATGCGACGAGAGCCCGCCCAAGCCCAGGAGAGACCTCGTTGCGGCGACCGCCCCTGCTTGCCCTCGCGTCCGCGCCTCTCCTACTCGCCGCGGGCCAGCCGCCGCTGCACCGGTTCGCCGCCATCGCGATCTCCCCGGACGGGCAGCGCATCGCCTCGATCGAGAACGACGACGTGCCGCACGACGGCGACGCGCCGGTCGAACACCTGCTGATCCGCGATCTCGACGGCGGCAGCCGGGAGATCGGCCCGAGCTGTGCGGCGGCGCCGGCCTGCCGTCCCTCCTCGCCGGTCTGGAACGGCGACGGCACCCGTCTCGCTTTCCTGGTCGAACACCCGAACGGCGCGTCCACGATCGAGACCGTCGGTCGCGACGGCGGCCGCGCGCGGGTCGTGCTCTCCTTCGACGGCCCGCTCGACACGCTGCGGTTCGGTCCGGGCGATCGGCTTGCCGTGCTCGCCACCGCCGATGCGCACAAGCGGGTCGGCGCCACCCAGGCGGCGGCCCGCATGGCGGGCGAGATCGGCGCCGCCATCGACGAGCAGCGGATCGCGGTCGTCGATCACGCGGCGCTGCGCTTCGCCTCCCCCGCCGATCTCTACGTCTACGAATATGCCTGGCGGCCGGACGGCGGTTTCGTCGGCACCGCGGCCCCGGGGAACGGCGACAGCAACTGGTGGATCGCCAAGCTGTACGCCTTCGATGCCGGCGGCTCGCGCGCGCTGTTCTCGCCAGGACCACGCGAGCAACTCGCCGATCCCGTCGTCTCCCCGGATGGCAGGACGGTCGATTTCATCGGCGGCTGGATGAGCGATTTCGGCTCCACCGGCGGGGATCCCTACGCGCTGTCGCTCGACGCGCCGAGTGCCGCGCCCGTCGACCTCGCCCCGGGTGCGCGCGCGACGACGACCGCGCTCGACTGGCGCTGCGGCGGCGGCCTGACCGCCGTGTCGCTCGCCGGCGCCCGCATTGTGGTCTCGACCCTCGGGGCGCACCCGCGCGAGCTCTGGTCGGGCGAGGACGCGCTCGGCGCCGGCGGCTGGAATCTCGGCCTCGCCTGCGACGGCGCCCATACCGCGGCGATCCGCGAGGGCTTCACCCGGCCGCCCGAGCTGGTCGCCGGCGCGATCGGCGCCTGGCGGCCGGTGACGCACGTCAACGACCACCTGAGCCCGCCCGCCACGGCGCGCTCCGTCGAATGGACCGACGACAACGTCAACGTCCAAGGCTGGCTGCTGCAGCCCGCGGGGACCGCCGGCCCGCGCCCGATGATCGTCGATGTCCATGGCGGCCCGCAGGCAGCGGCGATACCCGAGTTCCCGCGACGCGGCCTCGTCCACGACCTGCTTGCCCGGGGCTACGACGTCTTCATGCCGAACTACCGGGGCAGCTTCGGCCAGGGCGAGATGTTTGCCGCCGCCAGCATCGGCGATGTCGGCGGCGGCGATTGGCGCGACGTGCTCGCGGGCGTCGACGCGGCGGAGCGCGCCGCTCCGATCGACGACCGTCGTCTCGGCATCGAGGGCGCCAGCTATGGCGGCTACATGACGATGTGGGCCGTGACCAGGACGCATCGCTTCCGGGCCGCCGCCGCCGACGCCGGCGTGTCCGACTGGCTGTCGATCGAGGGCGAAGCGCCGCAGGCAGGCTCCGACGAGGTCACCTTCGGCGGGTCGGTCTATGACGACGTGCAGCCCTACCTGCGGGCGTCCCCGATCACCCACATGCGCGGCGTCGAAACGCCGACGCTGGTGACGGTCGGCGACCGGGACGTCGAGTGTCCGATGCCGCAGAGCCAGGAGTTCTACACCGCGCTCAAGGCGCTGGACGTGCCGACCAGCTTCGTCGTCTACAAGGACGAAGGCCACGCCCTCGTCAAGGACGCCGACCGGGTCGATTTGCGGCGGCGGACGGTCGCGTGGTTTCAGCGATGGCTGGGCGGCTGAGCAGCGGCTCCCGACCCGCCCTACAGCCCTTCGCCGTCGGCGCCGCTGCCGGAGCCCGAGATGCCGCTTCGCGACGGCGCGGCGCTGTGCGGCTGGACCGTCTGGGTGATCGCCTCGACCTCGGCGTCCTGCTCGTCGGATGTCTTCTCGACCGTCTCGCCGACTTCCGGATCGCCGAGCAGTTCGAGCTGCTCGCGTACTGCCTCGTCCTCCGCCGTCAGAGGCGCCGGGGTCTGGGGTGCGACGCCCGGCGGCACGGCGTCTCCCGGATCTCGATCTCTGTCCATTCGCAATCCTCCCGCCACGTCATCGCATGCCGCCCCGGCGAGTTCCGATCCGATCGATGGCGTCCCGGGGCAAATCCGCATGTTGTGGCGAGCGTTTCGTCTTGACAGATCCGTAACGGAGTAGCAATGAGCGCTCGGTTCTGGAGCAAAACGAATGCGAACGCTGGTGATTGTCATGTTGGCCGGGCTGTCCGGTTGTGCCTCGATCCTTGATGGGACCAGTCAGCAAATCATGGTCAATACCAATCCGTCCGGAGCAGACTGCGGCCTGTATCGTCAGGGCGAGCGCATCGCATCGATCCAGAATGCACCGGGAAGCGCACTGGTCCAGAAGACCAAGAACGACATCTGGGTGGCCTGCGTGAAGAGCGGCTATCAACCGAGCTCCTTCCTGGACAAATCGGGTCTCGCTGCAGCCAGCTTTGGCAACATCATCGCCGGAGGCGTGATCGGCGCGGTGGTCGACAGCGCCTCGGGCGCCGACAACAAGTACGACAGTCCGATCAACGTTTCCATGGTGCCCTTGCAGCCGGGGCAGCCGAACGTCCCGGCACTGCCGCAGACATTCATCGGGAATTTCCCGCCGGCATCTGTTCCAACCGCCTTGACTGCGCCGTCGTCGGCGTCCGCTCAACCGGCGACGTGACCGGAAGAACTCCGGTGGCTCACACGGGCGACGCGCCGTCAGCCAACAGGCACCGGGCCAGGGCGACGACCTCGCCGATCCGGAAGGGCTTCCTCAGGAACGCGGCGTGTCCCGAGCAGCCCGACACCAGCGCTTCCGGCATGGCGCTCATCAGCACGACCGGGTTGCCGAAGGACGCGTCGGCCATGCCGCGCAGCATGCCCGCCCCGTCCAGCACCGGCATCATGTAGTCGACGAACACCAGATCGGGACGCTCGCCGGCGACGACCTCGAGCCCCTGTCTGCCGTTCGACGCGGTGAGCACCCGATGCCCCTCGTCGGCGAGAACCGCCTCGATCAGGTCGGCGACGCCGAACTCGTCATCGACGACGAGGACCGTCGCCATCGCTACCCGCCGCGCCATTCCCGGGGTTGCGCGCCCGAGCGTCCGCCCCGCTGGCGGGAATAGCCGGCCGTGATCCTGCCCGCCGTCCCGTCGTCCGGCTCGATCACCAGACCATGGTCGGTGGTGACGTATTCGTGCAGCGAGGGGTCGAACTGACTGTCCCTGACCTTGAGGATCGAGATCAGGCGATGGAGGCGCGAGCCCAGCTCGATGAAACGAAGCAGGATCAGGTTCTCGGCGAGACTCGACAGGTCGCCCACCGGTATCCGGATCGAAGGACCCATGATGTCGGGGACCTCCAGCGTGTAGACGGTGGTGACGCCGAGCACCCGCATCTCGTTGGTCAGCGCGGTCAGGAACTTGCCGATCCGGTTCGGATTGCTGCCCGCGGCCTGCTGGAACGAACCGAGGCCGTCGATGAACAGCCGCCGCACGCTCCGGTCGCGAACCGCCTGCACGAGCCGCTCGCCATAGGCGTCGAGCAGGTCGGCCGTCGGCGGCTGCCAATGCACCGCGACCACGCCGTCATCGATCCTGGCGCGCAGCGGCCGGCAGACCGACGCGATCTTGGCGTCGATCCGGGCAGGCGTCTCGTAGAAGCCGAACATCAGCCCAGGCTCGGCCTCGCTGCTCCTGGCCAGGAAATGCAGGCCGAGCGTCGTCTTGCCGGTTCCCGACGGTCCCATGATCATCGTCGTCGACGATGCGGGCAATCCGCCGCCCAGCATGACGTCGAGCTGATCGATCCCGCTCGCCATGCGCTCGCCGCCGCCGGGGTCCGGGCGGGACGGCCGCGCCAGAAGGGACTCGATCCGCGGATGGATGACGATGCCGTCGCCGGTGATCTTGAAGGCGTGCCGGCCGCGCAGGACGCCGCTGCCACGGAACTTGACGACCTGCATCGAGCTTTCGGCCGACCACCCCTCGAGCTGTTCCGTCAGCTCGATGATGCCGTCGACCATCGTGTATTCGGGACTGACGCTGAGGCCCTGCGCCGTGGTCAGCAGGAACATCGTGCAGTCGCTGGCGATGGCGACCGCCTGCAGTTCGTGGATGAACTCGTTGAACGCCTGCTCGTCGGTGGCGGCCCGCCGTGCCGCCACCACCCCGTCGATGACGAGGGTGGCAGCCTCCCGGGCGGCGATCTCGCGACGCAGCAGCGCGAGCAATCCCTTGAGCCCTTCGTCGCGAAGCACCCCCAGCCCGTTCAGATAGGCGAGCTGGTCAGGGATCCTGGACGGCTCGAAGAACGACATGCTGCGGAGATGCTGCATCATCCGCGCGTGGTATTCGGCCAGCAGCGTCACGTAGAGCGCGCGTCCGCCGGACGCGACCAGGTTGAAGCAGACCTGGTTGCCCAAGGTCGTCTTGCCGGTGCCGGGCGGTCCCTGGACGATATAGAGACCGCCTTTGAGGAATCCCCCCGACAGGATCACGTCGAGACCGGGGACGCCGCTTGGCATGCGTTCGAGTTCGCTCCCGCGGTCGCTCATCGGCTCGAGGCCTGCACGTGCCGCGGCAGCACCACGTCGAATACCGACCCTCCACCTTTCGCGTCGTCGACCGTGATCCGGCCGTCCATCGCCTCGACCAGCTGGCCGACCACCCACAGGCCAATGCCGAAGCCGCCGCGGCGCTCGTCCACCCCGATCGCACGCTCGAAACGGCCGAAGATCCTCGCCCGGTCATCCGGCGAGATCCCCGGACCGCCGTCCCTGACCCTGATGCGGACTTCGGCGCCCAGATCCTCGAGGCACACCACGACCGGCCCGCTCGCCCCGTACTTGATCGCGTTCGAGATCAGGTTGTCGGCGATCTGCTCCACCGCCAGCCGGTCCCAGGCGCCGGGAAGGCTGGCCGGCGCCTCCAGGCCGATCGAGGATCCCGCATGGTTCGCGGTATCGGCGAAGGTCTCGACAACCTGCCTCAGCAGTTCGGCAAGATCGAGCGGCGTCGCCTCCAGCCTGAGATTGCCGCTGGTGATCCGCGACACGTCGAGAAGGGCCGACGCCCGCTTGACGTAGTGCAGCATCACCTGCCGGATCCGCCCGAGCCGCTCCTCGACCTGCCCGGGCGAATATCTCCCGCTCTGAATTCCCGCGAGCAGCAGATCCACCTGGCCGATCATTGGCGTCATCGGATTGCGCAACTCATGCGCCGCGACCGCGATGAACGCGTCCCGGGCGGCGACGGCCTCGGCCAGTTCGGCATGCCGGCGCTCGAGTTCTTCCAGGGCTGCTTCGGAGATCGCGACCATGGTCGGTTCGCACGCCTCCGGAACGCTCATGGGAAACCGCTTGCACACGGCTAGTAACCGATTGTGACGGCTTAATCGAACCAGGACAAGGGAGTTGGCATCCGCAGGCCTCGGTTCAGAACAGGCACACCAGGGCGAGCCCGGCCAGCATCAACGCGCCGCCGACCAGGCGCCAGGGATTGACCGGGTGGGTGGCGAAACCGAGCAGGCCATAATTGTCGAGCACCATCGACATCAGCATCGTCGATGTCACCACGATGCCGTTGAAGGCCGCGCCCCCGAGCCCGCGCGCGAACATCAGCGAGCTGATCACCGGGATTGCGGCCGCCGCGGTGCCGACCCAGGCCCACCAAGGCGTGCCGGCGATGCTGGCGCCCGTCGGCAGGCCCTCTCCGGTCACCGCGGCGCCCCCCAGCATGATCGACCCGCTCACCGCGCAGACGAACACCGCCGCCCACCAGGGCCGGTCCAGCGTGTGCTGCAGCGTCGCGTTGGTGCCGGAATGGATCGCGTTGAGAACACCGGTCAGGAACACCGCCACATACGCGAAAGCCTGAATGCGAACCTGACTTCCGCGACTGGCGCCCGGCTCGATCCGGCGGTGGCTGGGGGACCTGGATTCGAACCAGGGCTGACCGGGTCAGAGCCGGTAGTTCTACCGCTAAACTATCCCCCAGGCGGACCGCGGCGATAGCACCGGACCACCGCCCTGGCAACGCTCGCCGCCACGCTCGCCGCGGCAATCGCCGCTTGCCCGGCGATCGAGCCAGGTGGAGGATGCCCCAGGTTGACGCGAGGGATGACGACGCTGCGAGAGGACGCCACCCCGAGGATCAAGGCGTCCCGTCACGCGATCCGCCGCAGCCTCGCGGCCGACATGGCAAAGCCGGTCTATGCGGCGCTCGATCTCGGCACCAGCAATTGCCGGCTGATGCTGGCGACGCCCACCCGCGACGGTTTCCGTGTCACGGCCAGCCTGAGCCAGATCGTCCGCCTGGGCGAGGAACTGCCGGCCACCGGCCGGCTCGGCGAAGCCTCGATGGAGCGCACGATGCTGGCGCTGCGCCTGTGCATGCAACGGATGGCGAGCCAGAAGGTGCGGGCCGTCACCGCCGTCGCGACGCAGGCCTGCCGGCAATCCGCCAACGGCGCCGAGTTCCTCGGCCGCATCCGTCGCGAGACCGGCATCGCCTTCCGGCTCATCAGCCCGCGCGAGGAGGCCTCGCTGGTGGTCGAAAGCTGCGCCGGCCTGCTGCGCGGCGGCGGCCGACGGGCGCTGCTGTTCGACATCGGCGGCGGTTCGACGGAGATCGCCTGGATACGTCTCGCCGGCGCGGACGGCGCCCGCGAGCCCCAGATCATCGGCTCGTGCAGCATCCCGCTCGGGGTGGTCACCCTGGCCGCCTCGCTCGGCGTCGACGCGAGCGACGAGAACGGTTTCGAGCGGATGGTGGATGCCATGCGCGAGCCGCTCGACGCCTTCGAGCAGGTGCATCGGATCGGCCACGAGCTGCGCGCCGGCGGCGTCCGCCTGGTCGGCAC
>CAXTUK010000064.1:0-10413 GCA_964247395.1 uncultured Acetobacteraceae bacterium | reverse complement strand
CCCGGAAGGCGGCTGGTTCCGCGAGACCTGGCGCGACGTTCCGTCAGCGCCCGGCGCGCGCGGCGCCGGCACCGCCATCCTGTTCCTGCTCGCGGCGGCCGAAACCTCGGCCTGGCACCGCATCGACGCCGCCGAGCTCTGGCTCTGGCAGGCAGGCGCGCCGCTCGATCTCCAGCTCGATGTCGGCCCCCCGCGCTCCCTCCGCCTCGGTCCCGTCGTCTCGGCCGGCCAGCTCCTCCAGGGCCTGGTGCCGGCCCATGCCTGGCAATCCGCCGCCTCCACCGGCGACTGGACATTGGTGTCCTGTGTGGTGGCGCCCGCCTTCAGTTTCGACGGCTTCGAGCTCCGCCCCGAAGACAGGCGTCATCAGGGACGCTAGGCTGCGACGGAAGCTGCAGCCGGACCAATCCGATCGATGGCCGATCCACCGAACGATCCCGATCCTGCCTCGATCGACATCGGCGCGGATCCGTTCGCCGCCGCCGTCCGCGCGACCTACATGCCGATGATCGTCTCCGACCCGGGCCAGCCGGACAATCCGGTCGTCTTCGCCAACGACGCCTTCCTGCGCCTGTCGGGCTATGCCCGCCACGAGATCATCGGCCGGAACTGCCGCTTCCTGCAGGGCCCCGGAACCGATTCCGCAGCCATCGCCCAAATCCGCGACGCCATCGCCGCCGCCCGACCGATCGAGATCGACATCCGCAACTACCGCCGCGGCGGTGAAGCGTTCTGGAACCGACTGCTCATCGCCCCGGTTCACGATGCGTCCGGACGGCTCGCCTGGTTCGTCGCCAGCCAGGTCGACATCACCGTCGAGCTCCGCGCGAACGAGGCGGCCGAGGAGGAGCGGCGGCTCGCCGACGCGCTGCTGCGCGGCGTCATTGAAGCAGCGCCCGGCCTGATCTACGCCAAGGACCGGGATGGCCGCATGCTGATCGCCAACGCGGCGACGCTCAATCTGATTGGCAAGTCCTGGCCGGAGGTGAGGGGACGGACCGATCGCGAACTCCTGCCTGATCCCGCCCAGGCCGAGGCAGTCATGACCAATGATCGCCACGTGATGGAGTCCGGCCGCACCGTCGAGATCGAGGAGCTGGTCGGCAGCGAAGGCGAGCATCCCCGCATCTGGCTCTCCACCAAGACGCCGCTCTGCGGCCCCGGGGGCGCCGTCGACGGCATGGTCGGCGTCTCGGTCGACATCACCGCCCGCAAGCGGGCCGAGGCCGAGCTGCAGCATCTCAACGCGACGCTCGAATCCCGCGTCGCCGAGCGGACCGCCGAACGCGACCGGGTCTGGAGGAACTCGCAGGATCTGATCGCCGTCGTCGACAAGAACGGCATCTTGCGCGCCGCCAATCCGGCCTGGACCACCGTCCTCGGCTGGGAATCCGACGAAGTGGTCGGCCGCCATCACCTCGAATTTAGCCACCCCGACGACGTCCAGGCCAGCCAGGCTGCGCACGCCCAGGCGGCCCTCGACCGGATTCCCCTCTACGAGCACCGGATCCGCCACAAGGACGGCACTTGGCGCTGGATCGCCTGGGTCGCCTCGCCCGAAGGCGGCCTGATCTACGCCAGCGGCCGCAACGTCACCGCCGAGAAGGAGGCCGCCGCCTCGCTGGTCCGCACCGAGGATCTGCTCCGACAGTCGCAGAAGATGGAGGCGGTCGGCCAGCTGACCGGCGGCATCGCGCACGACTTCAACAACCTACTCGGCGCCATCATCGGCAGTCTCGAAATGCTGCAGCGTCGCGTCGCCGAGGGCCGCCTCGACAACGTCGAGCGCTACGCCACGGCCGCCGTCACCGCGGCGGAGCGTGCCGCCTCGCTCACCCAGCGGCTGCTCGCCTTCGCCCGCCGCCAGCCCCTCGATCCGAGGCGCGTCGACGCCAACCGGCTCGTCGCCGGCATGGAGGATCTCATCAGGCGCACGGTCGGTCCGGCGATCGAACTCGAGATGGTCCTCGCGAGCGGCCTGTGGCCGACGCTGTGCGATCCCAACCAGCTTGAGAGCGCCATCCTCAACCTGGCGATCAACGCTCGCGACGCGATGCCGGCCGGCGGCAGGCTGACCATCGAGACGTCGAACGCCGATCTCGACGGCGCCGAGTACGTCGCCATCGCGGTCACCGACGACGGCGCCGGCATGACGCCCGACGTCGCGGCGCGCGCGTTCGACCCGTTCTTCACCACCAAGCCGATCGGCCAGGGCACCGGCCTGGGTCTCTCCATGCTCTGGGGCTTCATCAGGCAGTCCGAGGGCCATGTCCGGCTGCAGTCCGAACCGGGGCGGGGGACCACCTTCAGGCTCTCTCTGCCGCGCGGACGCGGCGCCGAGCAGCAGGAAGCGAACCGGCACTCGACCGGCCCGCTGCCCGAGGCGGCGACCGGCGAGACCGTTCTCGTCGTCGACGACGAGGCGAGCCTGCGCATGCTCGTCGTCGAGACGCTCCAGGACCTCGGCTACGACGCGATCGAGGCGCCCGACGCCCAGGCCGCGATGCGCATCCTCGAGGGCGATTCCTGGATCGACCTGCTGCTGACCGACATCGGCCTGCCCGGCCTGAACGGCCGCCAGTTGGCCGACGCCGCCCGCGCGACACGCCCGACGCTGCCGATCCTGTTCGTCACCGGCTACGCCCACGACGCCGACACGGGAGGCGCTGGCGCCCTCGACGAAGGCATGGAGATCATTACCAAACCCTTCGCCCTCGAAATCCTTGCCGGCAAGGTCCGGACGATGATCCAGTCATGCCGGCAGACCGCACGGGGTGCGTAGGCGCTGCCCCGAACCCCGCCAGGGGCCGGCCCCCTGGACCGCCGCCTATTTCGATGTGCCTGCGCAGCTTTCTCCTGGGCCTTGAAGCGCGTGGGCCGAGCACGTAGTACGGCCTTATGCTCACGAAGATCGAGATCGACGGCTTCAAAACGTTCGAGAGCTTCCATCTCGACCTGAGGCCGTTCACAGCGATCGTTGGACCAAATGCGAGCGGCAAGTCCAACCTGTTCGATGCGATGCAGCTTCTTTCGGCCCTGGCGGATCATGATATTCACAGCGCCATGCAGGGATTGCGTGGAGAACCTGAGGAGTTTTTCCGTCGGGTGAGCGAGGGAGCGATCGACAAGATCGTTTTAGGTGTCGAGGTCTTTCTGGACAGGGAAGGAATCGATGATTTCGGCCGCAAGTATAAAGTGCCTGCGCAGCGGCTTCGCTACGAGTTGACGTTAGGCATAGGCTATGGTCACGATGGTGCTCCACGCGGGATTTTTGTGCGTGATGAATTCTGCAGGTCGCTCAAGCGGGACGAGGATCTCGCCGATTTCTTGAAGTTTCGCAAGCCGAGCTACGGTCGATACGGGACACCATTCATTCGAAAAGACGAGACCGGCGATGCCTTGCTGGTGCGACAGGACGGCCCGGGCAAGAGCGGAAACCCGATGCGGCTGTCCCTGAAGGAAGCGTCGCGGACCGCACTTTCGACTATCACGACGGCTGAATTCCCACATCTTTACGCGCTGCGTAAGACGCTGCGAGCAGTCCGTTTCTTGGAGATAAACCCGACCGCCGCACGCAGCGCCAACGATCGGTTCGAGAAAACGACACTGAAGCCGGATGCGTCGAACTTGGCGGCGGTGCTCAATCGATTGCGCGACCAGACGCGAAGCGATAAACGTCCAGACGGCGTGCTCGCCGACATCGCAACCGATCTGTCCGCGCTCATTCCCTCCGTCTGTCGGGTAAAGGTGCAAGCGGACGATCAGCGGCAGTATTCGTTCAGCGTCGATTTCACGGATGACATGAGCTTCAGTTCGCGTGTGATCTCGGACGGGACGCTTCGGATTCTGGCGCTACTTTCCGTTCTCAACGATCCTGATCGCAAGGGGACGCTCTGTTTCGAGGAGCCCGAGAACGGCGTGCACGAAGGCCGCATCCCGACCCTGATCGATCTTCTGAGAAATGCTGCTGCGGTCGATCCCGATCCGGACCTGGCGACCTTCCAGGTCCTCCTGAACACGCATTCGCCCAAGGTCATGGAAGCGCTCAACGATACAGAAATCGTGGCGGCGGACGTGGTCTCGACCGTTCATCCCGGGTCGAACGCTCGATCCTCCCACACCCGCATGCGGACGGGGGTCAAGCCTACAGCCGATTTGGTCGAGCCCGAGCGTTATCTCGTGCGCGCCGAGATCGATCGCTTGTTGCGACGTGTCGGCGAGGCCGGATGAGATATGTCAGTTGGGCGACGTTCTATGAAGGTCCTGCTGATGCCCTCTACCTAGACGTGCTCCTGCCGCGGATCATTCGAGACCTCGTCGCAAGCGAGGGATCTCAGCTGGTAGAAGTTCCAGACCTGCCTGCGGTCAAGCTTGGAGCAAGAGGTCGGTCGATTGACAAGGTTGCGGAGGAAGCATGTAGTTTCCAACAAGCTTATGACGTCATCTTCATCCACGCAGACACCGGCGGTCGAGGTCTTGAACAGCAAGTCGCGCGCCGGGCCGATTCCTACTGCACGGCGATAGCAGCGCTTTGCAACTGGCCTGAGGAGCGCTGCATCACAATTACGCCCCGCCATGAAACTGAGGCATGGTTGCTTGCCGATGGTGAGGCCGTGACAACGGCACTTGGCTACACCGGCGTTCCTGGCAAGTTGGGACTTCCGACCGACGCTCGTGCGGCAGAACGCCTGACTGACCCCAAGCAGGCGCTCACCAAGGCAGTCGAGAAAATTGCCGGTCGCCGGCGTGTGCAGACGATTGACAATGTTTCTCCGGCCGTTGCTCAAAGGCAGCGGCTCGAACTACTGCGCCGATCAACTTCGTTCATTGACTTCGAGGAGCGATTGCGCGGTTGTCTCCGAGTGCTCGGCTGCATCTAATGAGTGGTCCGACCTCGGTGCGGCGTCACTATCCCACCCCGTGCGCCTTGAACCACCCGATCGCGTCCGCCCATCCGAGCTCGGCCGCGCGCGGGTCGTAGCTCGCGCGGTAGTCCGCGTGGAAACCGTGCCCGGCCTCGGGAACACCTTGATCTCGACCGTCTGCCCCGCCGCGCGCGCCTCCCGCGCCGCCTCGCGCACGTCGGCCTGGCTGATGCTGTCGTCCCTGCCGCCATACAGCCCGAGCAATGGACAACGCAGCGAAGCCGCCGCCTCCAATGGCGTGCGCGGCTGGATCGCCGAGACCGGGCTCCGCACCGGCCCATACCAGGCGACCGCGGCCCTCAGACGCGGATTGTGCTCGGCATACAGCCAGGTGTCGCGACCACCGCGGCAGAACCCGTTCACCCCGAGCCGCCTCGGGTCCCCGTCGTTGGCCGCCGCCCACGCCGCGGTCGCGTCGAGATCCGACAGCACCGTCGCATCCGGCGCCTTCATGATCACGTCGCGAACGATCTCCTGCGGATCGATCATCCTCGAGAGGTCGGCGAGCCGCGCATACAGCTCCGGCGCCACCGCCAGGTAGCCGAGCTTGGCGAAACGGCGGCAGACATCCTTGATGTATTCGTGGACCCCGAAGATCTCCTCGGTCACCAGGATCGTCGGAAACGGACCCTTGCCCTCCGGCCGCGCGAAATAGGTGGGCAGCCCGCCGTCCGCCACCGGGATACGCGTCTCCCCCGTCGCGAGCCCGGCCGTGTCGGTGTGGATGGGAGCCGATTGCGCACGGGCTGCCGCCGTCGTGAAGCCGGTCATCAGCGTCGTCATCAGCAGCACGCGCCGCTCGATCCCCGTCGCCGTCTCCATTCGTCCGCTCAGGACTTCGGAACCGCCATCCCGCGCACAACCGACGGGCGCGCGCCGACCTGGTCGAGCCAGCGCCTGACATGCGGCACCGATCCGAGCGTACTCTCGAGGGCTTCGGCCATGAACGTCGTCGCCGCCACCGTCCAGGGATAGGCCGCGATGTCGGCGATCGAATACGCCGCCCCGCCCAGGAACGGCGACGTCGAGAGCCGATGGTCCATCACCCGCAGCAGCCGGTCGGCCTCCGTCGTGAACCGCTCGATTGCGAGCGGCGCCTTCTCCGGCGAGCGCACCGCGAAAAATCCGAGCTGCCCGAGCATCGGCCCCAACCCGCCGATCTGCCAGTTCATCCAGGCGAGCGCGTCCATCCGGTCGTGCAACGTGCGCGGCAGCAGCCGGCCGGTCTTCTCGGCCAGGTAGAGCAGGATCGCCCCGCTCTCGAAGATCGACAGCCGACCGCCCTCCGCCTCGTCATCGACGATCGCCGGGATCTTGTTGTTCGGCGCGATGGCGAGGAACTCCGGCTTGAACTGCTCCTCGGCGCCGATATCCACTGGCACCACGATGTAAGGCAACCCGACCTCCTCCAGCATGATCGAGATCTTGCGGCCGTTCGGGGTGCTCCAAGTATGCAGTGTGATCATGCAACCTCTCCTAACGCGTCAGGTAATCCACCATCGTCAGCCCGAACAGGATCGCCACCCAGAAGAACCCGACCAGCGAGAAGAACCGCACCATCGGCTGGTGCTTCATCATCTCCATCGAGAACACCAGGATCAGCACCACCATCGAGGCCGCCAGTGAGAACTCGAGCGGCCACCAGCGCGGCGCCAAAACGCCCACCGCCGAGACGCCTCCCAGCAGCACGATCAGCAGCACGAACACGACCGACGGCGTCCGCATCCGGGCCCGCAGTTCGGCATCCCGAAGCATCGAGCTCATCGGTTGAGCACGTACAGCGTGGGATAGACGACCACCCAGATCAGATCGATGAAATGCCAGTAGAGGCCCAGGATCGCGATCCGGTTCGAACGCCGCTTGAGGTAGTTCGGCGCGCGCGCCATTCGTGCCGTGACCAGCACCACCGTGATGCCGATCGTCAGATGCACCGCATGCAGGCTGGTGATGATGTAATAGAGATCCACGAACAGCCGCGCCGGCGGATCGTCCACCAATTCATACGGGCGCCAAGGCAGGAACGGCATCATGTGCTCGTCGTAGTCTTCGTAATACTCGAACATCTTCAAGATCAGGAACACCACGCCGAGCAGCGCCGTCGCATGCAGCGCATGCCGCATCCAGTTCTTGCGTCCCATCCGCGACAGCTCGATCGCCGCCGTCATCGTGAAACTCGACGTGATCAGCACCGCGGTGTTGATCGCACCGATCGCCATTTTGAAGTGCATTGCCGCGGCGCCGGCCGAGGCCGGATGCAGCACCCGGATGATCAGCGCCGAGACGAACAGCGTCGAGAACAGCAGGAGTTCGGTCAGCAGGAACACCCACATCCCGAGTTCCGCGACCTCCTTCTGCTGGGCCGCCGTGCTGAACTGCTCGTCGACCTCGATACCGATCTCGACGGGAGCGCTGGCCGACATGCCTCAGCCCCGTTCCGGGATCCGGTTCGGGTAGTCGTATGGCTCGAAGTCCACGATCGGAGTCGTCTCGAAATTGTGCTTCGGCGGCGGCGAAGCGACCGTCCATTCGAGCCCCTTGGCATTCCACGGATTGGGGGGCGCCTTCTTGCCGTACACCAGCGACCAGCCGAGATAGATGAATGGAAATCCGTAGGCGGCGCCGAGGACGATGGCGCCGGTCGATGACAGGATGTTCAGATCCTGGAATTGCGCCGGATAGATGTGATAGCGTCGTGGCATGCCGAGATAGCCCAGGATGAACTGCGGCATGAACGTCATGTTGAAGCCGAGAAACATCAGGAACGCCGACACCCGTCCCCAGGCCTCGATGTAGAGACGCCCGGTGATCTTCGGCCACCAAAAATGGATGCCGCCCAGGAAGGCGAACACCGCGGCTCCCACCATGATGAAGTGGAAATGCGCTACCACGAAATAGGTCGCGTGCACGTGGCTGTCGATGCCGGTCGACGCCAGGAACAGCCCGGTGATTCCGCCGATCACGAACAGCCCGATCCACCCCATCGCATACAGCATCGGCGTGTCGAGCCTGATCTCGCCCTTGTAGATCGTCGCCGCCCAGTTGTACACCTTCACCGCCGACGGCACCGCAACCGCGAAGCTCAGCAGCGAGAACGCGAGCCCCGCATATTCGGTCTCCCCGTTGAGGAACATGTGATGGCCCCACACGAAGAAGCCGATCACCGCGATCGCCATGCTCGAATAGGCCACGAACCGGTAGCCGAACACCCGCTTGAAGGCGAACGCCGCGATCAGCTCGCTCATCACGCCCATCCCGGGCAGCACCATCACGTATACGACCGGGTGCGAGTAGAACCAGAACAGATGCTGGAACATCACCGGGTCGCCGCCGATCACCGGGTCGAACACGCCGATCGAGAACACCCGGTCGAAGAACAGCATCACCAGCACCATCGTCAGCACCGGCGTCGCCAGCACCAGGATCAGGCTGGTCGCATACAGGCCCCACACGAACAGCGGCATCCGGAACCAGGTCATGCCCGGCGCTCGCAGCGTGTGCACGGTGACGATGAAATTGAGCCCTGTCAGGATCGACGAGAACCCGACCACCACGATGCCGAACGCCGCCGCGCCCACGAAGCCGTTCGAATAGCCGCTGCTCAGCGGCGTGTAGAACGTCCAGCCCGTGTCCACGCCGCCGGCGATCATCGCGAACAGCACGAACAGCGACGCGATCATGAACACGTACCAGCTCAGCAGGTTGAGCCGCGGGAATGCCACGTCCTTTGCCCCGATCATCAGCGGCAGCAGGAAGTTGCCGAGCGTGTTCGGGATCGATGGCACCAGGAAGAACCACACCATGATCACGCCGTGCAGCGTGAACAGCTTGTTGTAGGTGTCGTTGCTGAAGATCGCACCATCGGGCACCACCAGCGACAGCCGGATCAGTGCTGCAGCGACCGCGCCCAGCAGGAAGAACCCCGTGATCGAGACCAAGTACAGGATGCCGATCCGCTTGTGATCCGTCGTCGACAGCCAGGACCAGATCGTATGCCCGCTGTTGAGATAATTCTCCGGACGACCGATCGTCGCCGCCGGCGGCCTCGTGTCGCGAAGGGCTGACAAGCCGATGCTCAATGGAGTTCTCCCGTGCCGGGTCCGATGGACTTGATGTAGGCGACCAGCTCGGCAAGATCGCTGTCCGACAACCGATGCGCGAAGCTCGGCATCACCTGCTTGTAGCCCGCGATCAGGTTGCGATCGGGATAGAGGATCTTGTCCATCAGGTAGGCGTCGCTCGCGATCACGGTCTCGCCGTTCTCGAGCGGCACCGGCTCGCCGGCCACCCCGCCCAGCTTCGGCGCGTGCACGCTCGACCCGGCGCCATGGCAGCCACTGCAGCCGAGGCTGCCGAACAGCGCCTTGCCGCCCGACGCCAGCGTCTCGCCCGAACCCTGGCCGGACAGCCAGGCCTGGTAGTCCGCCCCGGTCATGATCGTCAGCGTCCCGCCCATCCTGGAATGATCGGTTCCGCAGTATTCCGAGCAGTAGAGATGATACGTCCCCGGTTGGTTCGCGTTGAACCAGAGCTCGGTCGTCCGCCCGGGGATCGCGTCCATCTGCATCCGCAGCGCCGGCAGGTAGAGCGCGTGCACCACGTCCTGGCTGACCATGTTGATCCGCACCGGCTCGCCCGCCGGCACGTGCAGGTCGTTGATCTCCGCCTGTCCGCCCGGGTGCTGGAACTTCCACATCCATTGCCGGCCGATCGCGGTGATCACCATCGCGTTCGGCGGCGGGTGCATCTGCCGGTCGAAGATGCGCGCCGCCCAGGCGAAGAACACCAGCGACATCGCGAACGGGATCAGCATCCACAGCAGCTCGATCCTGGTGCTGCGGTCGACCGGATGCGACCGGTCCGCCGGACGCCCCGCCCGATACTTGACCGCGCAATACGTCATGAACGCGAAGATCGGCACCGTCAGCAGCAGCAGCACCCCGGTGAACGCCCAGATCAGGTAATCCACCTCGTGCGCGCTCGCCGACGCCGCGCCCGGCCAGAGCGACAGCGGCGAGTCGTCGTTCATGGCGACGGATCCAGCGACTTGCCCGTCACCAGCGTCATCGCCCTGTCGAGCGGCACGCGCGCGGTGGTGTGCCGTGCATCGTTCCACCCATAATAGATCAGCCGGTTCATCTCCTCGCGGCTCTGGCGCGCGCGGTCCTGGAAGGGATGCGTCTGCAGTTTCGGCCCCGGCGCCGAAACTGGCGCCGTCTGCTGCGCCGTCAGCCCGTCACCCTGCGCGCGGTTCCAGCCCGAGAATAGCCACATCATCGCGAACACGATGCCGACCATCGTCAGCGCCGTGGCCCCGATCACCACCAGGATCTCCATCAGATGCTTCGTGTCGAGATCGGCGGTCTCGTATCCTTCCCGCATCGCATGCTCGCCCGGCCGGTGCGACCGCCCGCCTCGACCCGAGCGCTCCGATGTCGGTCCGAAGCGCCCGACCAGGCCGAGCCCCGCCAGCGCCACGCCGCCCAGGGCG
>CAXTUK010000063.1:6470-10475 GCA_964247395.1 uncultured Acetobacteraceae bacterium | reverse complement strand
GCATTGGCTGGAGGGTGCGGCGGGGCGGGAGACGGAGATCTCGGCATCCGACCGGCTGCGGGCGTTCCGGGCAGCGGACGCGGCATTCCGGGGCGACAGTTTCGAGGCAATCTCGGGCGCGGGCGAGCATGGCGCGGTGATCCATTATCATGCGACGGCGGCGACCGATCGGGGGATCGAGCCGCGCGAGCTCTACCTGATCGACAGCGGCGGCCAGTACGACGACGGCACGACGGACGTGACGCGGACGATCTGGACGGGCGGCGAGGCGGCGCCGGACGCGTGGCGCGACCAGTTCACGCGGGTGCTGAAGGGGATGATCGCGCTGGCGACGGCGTCGTTTCCGGAAGGGGTGACCGGTCACCGGCTGGATTCGCTGGCGCGCGACGCGCTGTTGCTGGCGTGACTCTATTACGATAACGGAACGGGACATGGCGTCGGCAGCGTGCTCGCAGTGCACGAGGGACCGGCCAACATCGCGGCGGTGCATCGGCCGGTTCCGATTGCGGAGGGGATGGTGCTGTCGGACGAGCCCGGATTCTATCAGCCTGGATCGCACGGAATCAGGATCGAGAACCTGCTGCTGGTGGAGCGCGCCGACTTCCCGCATGCGACGAAGCCGTTCCTGCGGTTCGAGACGCTCACGCTGGCGCCCATCGATCGGGCGTGCGTCGATGCGGGGCTGCTCGATGCCGGCGAGCGGGAATGGCTCGACTTATATCACGCGCGAGTGCTGCGCGAGATCGGGCCCGTGCTGGACGGGGCGGACTGCGATTGGCTGGTCGAGGCGTGCGCGCCGATCTAGCCGGGCGGCGCTCTAGCCCGGTTTCGGGAGCAGGAAGTGGACGGCGTTCTCCAGGCGTTGGACCGCGATCGTCACCGGCGACGGCGCGGGCGCCGGGAGGCCGGGCCGGGCGGCGGGCGCGGGCGCGGTGAAGTCGGCGCGCATGGACGGGGCCGCGAGGCCGGCGATGTCGCGCAGGTAGTTGCCGATGTCGTGGACGGCGGAGAGACTGGCACTGAAATCGCTGGACAGCGTGGCGACGGCCCGCTGGAGGTGCCCGGTCAGCATCGCCGGGACCAGCGCGTTGGTGTCGGCGACGATGCGGTCGGTCAGCACGTCACGGGCGGGGGAGCCGAGCATGACCAGGCGGCCGTAATGGTCCTGCGTGGCGCCGGGGCTGACGAGGACGTGCTCGGCGGCGTCGGACGCCCAGTTGGCGTAGGCGTCGCCGTGCTCGACGAAACTGACGAAGTTGGCGGCCGGCTTCGCGGGCGCGACATAGCCGGGCAGGCCGGCGCCGGCGAAGGACGCGCCGGGGAGACCGGTGGCGGCGGCGACCGATTCGGCGATCGAACCGCCGAGCGACGCTCCGGTGACGAAGATGCGCGAGGACGGGATGCCCTGCCCCGCCGCGACCTGCTCGACGGAGCGCGTGAAGGCGAGCGCATCGGCGAAGGCGGTAACGGCGCCGCCGCTCATGACGGCCGCGTCGGCCTGTTTCTGCTGCGAGGTCACGGTGCCCTGGAACGCGACGACGACGTTGCCCTTGCCATCGGTGAAGGCGGCGGCAGTGCAGCCGTTGGGCGTCGCGACCTGGAGCGGCGCGCCGTTCGGGGCGTTGAGTTCGGTCAGCCCGAAGGCGGTGGTGATCGGGCCCCAGAAGGTGGCCTCGGCGGCGTTGGCGAGCAGTCCGATGCTTGGTGCCGGCATGCGGGTTCTCCGTGCGATCGTGAGGATGCACCTGTCTTCACGGGATCGTGAGGCGCTCGCATTTGATAGCCGATGAATGCCGTTACGAGCGTCCCAACAACTGGTTTCGATCGGCAAACTTGTTTCACTAGTTCGACGTCGACGAGCTTCTCGATTTTGCGCACTGTCGACGATCGCGAGCTTCGCGGCCCGGGGCTGCCGTTGGCGCTTCACCGTGAACGATGCCGGGCCTAGAACGATAGGCACGAGGCGGTTCGGAGAAGCGGGTTGGACGAGCGGGCTGGACGCATCGAGGCGACGCTGATCCCGGGCGACGGGATCGGGCCGGAGATCGTGGGCGCGGTGGTCGATATCCTGGCCGCTCTGGGCGCGCCGTTCGACTGGGACCGGCGGCCGGCCGGGATGTCGGCGGTCGAGACGCACGGCGATCCGTTGCCGATGGAGACGCTGGAGAGCATCAGGCGGACGAAGCTGGCGCTGAAGGGTCCGCTGGCGACGCCGGTGGGAGGCGGGTTCCGGTCGATCAACGTGGCGCTGCGACAGGAATTCGAATTGTTCGCCAATGTCAGGCCGGTGCGCACGCTGGTGCCGGGGCGCTACGACGACATCGACATCGTGCTGGTGCGGGAGAATCTCGAAGGGTTCTACGCGGCGTTCGAACACTACATGCCGCTCAACCATGACCCGCGCGCGATCGCGATGTCGGCCGGGTTCAATTCGCGGACCGAGTGCCGGCGGATCATCGACTACGCGTTCGATTATGCGGTGCGCAACGGCCGCAAGCGCGTGACGGTGGTGCACAAGGCCAACATCCTCAAGGCACTGACGGGGTTGTTCCTCGAGGAGGGACGCAAGGTGGCGGCGCAGTACGAGGGCCGGGTGGAGATGAACGACCGGATCGTCGACGCCTGCGCGATGCAACTGGTGCTCGATCCGTGGCAATACGACGTGATCGTGACGACCAACCTGTTCGGCGACATCCTGTCGGACCTGATCGCGGGACTGGTGGGCGGCCTCGGCATGGCGCCGGGGGCGAATGTGGGGACCGACGCGGCGGTGTTCGAGGCGGTGCACGGATCGGCGCCGGACATCGCGGGCAAGGGGGTGGCGAACCCGCTGGCGCTGTTGCTGGCGTCGGGATTGATGCTGGAGCATGTCGGCCGGCTTGATCTGGCGGTGACGCTGCGGCGCGCGGTGCACCAGGTGGTCCACAAGGGCGGCGTGCGGACGCGCGACCTCGGCGGGGACGCCGACACGGCGACGCTGACCCGGGCGATCATCCGGCACCTGCACTGAGGAAGGCACCGGCGATGAGCAACATCCTGGTCGACCCGTCGGCACGCCGTGGACGCGAGGACGGGGCGGGGCTGTTCTTCAGGCGGTGGGTGCGGAACCCGCTGCAGATGGGGTCGGCGGTGCCGTCCTCGCCGGCGCTGTGCCGCCGGGTCGCGCGGCAGGTGCGGCGGCAGCCGAACGAGGCGGTGCTGGAGCTGGGCGCCGGGACGGGGGTGATCAGCCGTGCGCTGCTGGCGTCGGGGATCCCGGTGGAACGGCTGCTGGTAGTGGAGATCGTGCCGAGCATGGCGTCGCATCTGCGGTCGATCCTGCCTGGGGCCTCGGTGATCGAGGGCGACGCGCGGGACTTGCCGTCGCTGGTGCCGGCGGAGTGGCATGGGCGGATCGGGACGGTGGTGTGCGGGATTCCGCTGGTGCTGCTGAAGACCCGGGAGCAGCGGCGGTTCATCGACGCGATCGAGGCGGTGGCGCCGGGGCGTGGGTTCCTGCATTACAGCTATTGCGCGACGTCGCCGCTGCCGGCCCAAACGCATGCGCTCGTCAAGCGGCGGGAGGCGTGGACGCCGCTGAACTTCCCGCCGGCGTCGGTGTGGCGCTACACGAAGCGGTCCGATGCCTGATCCTGCAGGATGCTCGCCGCGCGAGGGTTGACGAAGGGCGATGCACTCGCTCCGTTCACGCCTGTGGGTTCTGTGGAGCCTTGCACTCGTCGCCTCGCTCGGAGTGGGCCTGGTGCTCGTGCAGCTCTTCGAGATGTCCACGAGAGCCCAGATCGGCCGGGCCGAGGCCGTGGTCGCCAGCACCTGCGACAGCATTCGCGACCGATACAGCTTCTACGTGAGCGGCTGGAGTGGGGCGGGCGCGACGCCAGCCGGAACGTTCGGACGTGACCTGGTGCCGCTGGTGATCGCGGGCCTGGCTCGAGATCCTGGCGTCGAGGGCGGGATCTGGTCGGCGGACGCAGGGTCGCTCGCCTACGCCTACCCGACCTATGC
>CAXTUK010000063.1:0-6460 GCA_964247395.1 uncultured Acetobacteraceae bacterium | reverse complement strand
GGCGCCATTCGCGCCGTCAACCTTGCAGCCGAGACCGGCGAGCAGGTGGTGCGTCGTTCGTCGGCCGGCCGGGAGACATTGCTGCTCGCCTCCTGCCCGCTTCCTGGTCTCTATGCCGGTCTGACCGCCTGGACGATGACCCGGGTGCTGCAGGCGCCGGGCTACGACCGTCTGCGCGCCGGCATCGGCCTGCTCCTCGCCCTGGTGCTGGCCATCGCCGGCTGGGTCACGTGGATGACGACGGCGTGGGGCCGGCACCTGCGCACGATCGAGACCCAGCTCGCCGCGCACGACATCGAGGAACTGAAGCTGCTGCCGCGGACGGGCGAGCGCGAGCTCGACCGCATCGTCGCGGCCTTGAACGACGCGGGGCAGCGCCTTTCGACGGCTCGATCCCGGACGACCGCGATGGCGGTCCAGGTCGCCGCGTCGGAACGCCTCGCGGCGCTGGGCCGGGTCGCCGCCGGCGTCGCGCACGAAATCCGCAATCCGATGGCGGCCATGCGGCTGCGCGCCGAGAACGCCTTGGCCGGTGACGGCAGGCGGCAACGGGTCGCCCTGGAGGCCAGCCTGACGCAGATCGCCCGCGTCGACCGGCTGGTCGGCGAATTGCTGGCCATGACCCAGCGGCGGCCGCCGGAATGCCGGCCGGTCGACCTGGGCCGCTTCCTCGACGAACGGGTCGGCGAGCATCGCGAGCAGGCGGCGGGCACCGGCATCGAGCTGACCGTCGAGGCGCCCCCGGTCGAGACGCAGTTCGACCGGGAGCTGATCGGCCGGGCGCTCGACAACCTGCTGCTCAACGCGATCCGGCACACGCCGGCCGGCGGCAGGGTCGGGGTTCGGGCCGAAGGCGACGCTGGTGCCGTGCGGATCGCGGTCACGGACACCGGTCCCGGCGTGGACCCGGCACTGCGCCCGATGCTGTTCGAGCCGTTCGCGACGGGGCGTCCGGACGGTATCGGGCTGGGGCTGGCGATCGCGCGCGAGATGGCGGTCGTGCATGGCGGCAGCCTGACCCTGGCCGATCGGGCGACCGAAGGCGAGGGCGCCAGGTTCGTGCTGGAACTGCCGCGGACCCCGTCATGCCGACCATCCTGATCGTCGACGACGACGCGGCACTCCGCGGGAGCATGGCCGAAACGATCGCCGACCTGGGTCATCGGCCGGTCGAGGCTCCTGACGGAGCCCGGGCGCTAACGCTGGCGCTCGACGGGGTCGATGCCGTGCTGCTCGATCTGCGCATGCCCGGCATGGACGGCATCGAGGTGCTGGCGCGTCTGCGCGCGCGGCCGCGCCCACCGCCGGTGGCGGTGCTGACGGCGGTCGCGACAGCGGCCAACACGATCGAGCCGATCCGGCTCGGCGCGATCGATCACCTGACCAAGCCGGTCGGCCGGGCCGAGCTTGCCGCCTTGCTGGAGCGCATGCTGTCGGCCGGGAGGGTGGCCGCACCGGTTGCCGCTCCGGCCGAAGCGGGCGAGGAACTGGTCGGCGCGTCGGCCGTGATGCGCGAGGTGCAGAAGACGATCGGGCTTCTCGCGGACAGCGACACGACCGTGCTGATCGTGGGCGAGACGGGCAGCGGCAAGGAGGTCGTGGCGCGCGCGCTGCACCGGCATGGAAGGCGCCGCGGCAAGCCGTTCGTGGCGGTCAATTGCGCCGCGATCCCGTCGGAGCTGCTGGAGAGCCAGTTGTTCGGCCATGTCCGGGGCGCCTTCACGGGCGCTGTCGCGGACCGCGCCGGCTTCTTCAGGGAGGCCGACCGGGGCACGCTGTTCCTCGACGAGATCGGCGACATGGAGCTCGCGATGCAGGCCAAGCTGCTGCGCGCGCTGCAGGAGCGGGTGGTGGTCCCCGTCGGCGGCAAGCCGATCGGCGTCGATGTCCGGATCGTGGCCGCCTCGCATCGCGACCTGCCGGAGGCGGTGCGCCAGGGGCGGTTCCGCGAGGACCTCTATTACCGGCTCGGGGTCGTTCCGCTGGCGCTGCCGCCGCTGCGCGACCGGCTCGCCGACATCGTGCCGCTGGCGGAACACTTCCTGGCAGGCGCCGCCGGCGGCGCCGTGCCGCGACGACTCTCCGCCGCCGCGGCTTCGTTGCTGCTTGCCCACTCCTGGCCCGGCAACGTGCGCGAGCTGCAGAACGCGATGCAGCGGGCGACCGCCCTGGTGCGCCACCCGGTCATCGACGCCGTCGATCTCGGCTTCCTCGGCGCGGTCCGGCCAGCTCCGGACGAGCCTGACTGGCTCGCCGGCGACCTCGATACCGCAGTCAGTCGTCTCGAGGTCGCCATGATCAAGCGGGCCCTGCGCACCGCCGGCGGAAATCGGACCGAGGCCGCGCGACGGCTCGGCATCCATCGCCAACTCCTGCATGCGAAGCTGCGGCGCTACGGCCTCGAGGTGTCCGCGGGCCGGACGGACACCGTCTTCATTCCGGACGCCTAGCAGCGGCAGGCGCCTGGAAAGTCCAAGTATTTCAATGGCCGGACGCATGGCACGGCCCTCGCACTCTCTCCGGCACGGGCCTGGCGCCCGCACGCATGGAGAATGTAATGTCAATACGAAAAGGATATGCAGCGCTGCTTTCGGCGACGCTGCTGGCGGGCGTCGGGACAGAGGCCGCCCTGGCGCAGGACACCGGCACGTTCGACCCCGCACAGATGCCGTCGTTGCACGGCAAGGTCGCGCGCTATGACCTGACGCCGCACGGCGATGTGGACGGGCTGATCCTCCAGGACGGCACGGAGGTGCATTTCCCGCCGCACCTCGGGACGCAGATGGTCGCCCTCGTTCGGCCCGGTGACGATGTCACGGTTCACGGTCTCAGAGCGCGCGCGGTGCCGCTCGTGCAAGCGATGTCCGTGACATCGGATGCCAGCGGCAAGACGGTCGTCGACAATGGGCCTCCCGTCGGGCCTCCCGTCGGGCCTCCCGGGCCGGAACGACGCCCTCCGCCGCCGCCCGCGCCGCCCGGCGGCCAGGAGATGCGGGCCCAGGGCGCGGTCAGGATGGCGTTGCACGGACCTCGCGGCGAGCTGAACGGTGTCATGCTGGAGGACGGCACCCTGGTTCACTTCCCGCCGTTGGAGGCGGCGCGCCTGGCGAGCCGCCTGCAGCCCGGAGCGGTCATCGCGGTGCGCGGGAACGGGGTCGACAACGGCCTCGGCCGGTCGATCAGAGCGCGGGCGATCGGGACGTCGCCGGACAAGCTGGTTCAGATCGCGGGAGGGCCGCCGGCACCGCCGCCAAGCGGACCCGGCGCACCGCCGACGCAATGATGCGGTCGGCCCGAGGCCCGGACGGGAATGTGACTTCCCGCCCGGGCCGTTGGCTAATGTTAGGAGGTCGGAGAGGCGCATGGTGCTGAGCTGGGTGCATATCGGTGACCTGCACGTCACGCGAGGGGAGGAACGGAACCATGGCGACCTGCGGGAGGCCGTGGCGCAGGCGAACCGGCATCTGGCGGGCAGCGTCGATTTCGCGTTGCTCCCGGGAGACAATGCCAACGAAGGGACGGTCGAGCAGTACCGCCTCATCGTCCAGGCCACCCGCGAACTGAAGCTGCCGCTCCGCGTCCTTCCGGGGGACCACGACTTCGAGCCGCGCGATCTGGCCGCCTTCCATGACGCGCTCGGGGCCGTCGCCCCGCCCCTCGCCGAGACGATCGGCGACACAAGATGCCTGTTCCTCGACGTGGTCTCCGCGGGCGCCGGCGGCGCCGATTTCCGGCTCGGCGCGATTCAGCTGCGATGGCTCGAACAGGAGCTTGAAACGGCGGAGCAGGCTGGTCTGGCGGCCGTCATCTTCATGCACGTCTATCCGAGCGAGCTGCGCGACTGCGCTGCTTGCGTTGCCGCCCTGCTGCTGCGGCACCGCGTCGCCTTCGTCGCCATGGGGCACACCCACTACAACGAGCTGTCGAACGATGGACGAACGATCTACGCCGCCGTCCGCTCGACCGGCCAGGTCGAGGAGGGGCCGCCCGGCTTCGCGCTCACGGTCCTGGAGGACGGGATCGCGAGCTGGCGGTTCAAGGAACTGGCGCGTCCCTGGCCGTTCTGCCTCATCACCGCGCCGGCCGACGAGCGGCTGATCACCGATCCGAACCGCCAGACCTCGCGCGGATCGCTTCGCGTCCGCGCTCGGGCCTGGAACGAGGCGGGGATCGCGCACGCGACGTGCCGGGTAGCGGACGGGCCGCCCCGACCGATGACGCGCATTGCCGAGCAGGCCGCGATGTCGGTGTGGGCGGCCGAGATCGACGCGCCGGATGGCCCGTGCCGGGTCGAGGTCGAGGTCGAGGATGGGGGTGGATCGGTGGATCGCGACGTGGTCACCGCTCGGGTCGACAGGACGGGCGCCTGGAGGCCGCCCGCACGCGCGCCGGGCGGTTCGGACGAGAACGCGATCGGCATCTGGCCGGAGAAGGGCATACAGGGCGGGCAGCTCGGGCCGAACAAGAACGGGAAGCAGTGGTGAGCGAGATCGCGCTCGACGCCGGAGCGGTCCCGCGCGATCTCGATCAGGGTGGCGCGCCGTCCTCGACCAGCCAGCGCGGGCTCGACGCCGTCAACTTCCTGATGGCCGACGTCCAGGGCGGCGTCGGACCTTATCTCTCGGTGTTCCTGGCCGGCAACCGGCACTGGCAGTCCGGATCGATCGGCATCGCGATGGCGGCGAGCTCGGTGGCGGCGGCCGCATGCCAGGTTCCGGCCGGGCTGCTGGTCGACGCGTCACGCCGCAAGCGGGCGCTGATCGCGGTGGCGGGCCTGCTGATCGGTGTCGGCTGCCTGCTGACCGTCGCCTTTCGCGGGCTCTGGCCGGTGCTGGGCGCCCAGGTGATGCTCGGCGCCGCCTCCGCGGTCATTCCGCCCGCTGTCGCGGCGATCACGCTCGGCATCGTCGGGCGCCGCCTGATGCCGGCGCGGATCAGCCGCAACGAGAGCTACAACCACGCCGGCTCGTTCATCGCGGCGGCGCTGGCCGGCCTGTGCGGGCATTACCTCGGCGCCGACTGGATCTTCTATCTGGTCTGCGTCTTCGCGGTCGCGAGTGCTGCCGCGGTGGCGCTGATCAATCCGCGCGAGATCGACCACGAACTGGCACGCGGCGGGGAGGATGCGGCGGACGCGTGCGAACCGGTCGCGATCGCGACACTGCTCAAGCGACGCGACGTCGCCGTGTTCATCGGCTCGATCGTGCTGTTCCATTTCGGCAACGCGGCGATGCTGCCGTTCGCCGGGCAGGTGATGGCGCGCGCGCATCCCGGCAGCGCCACGACCGCGCTGAGCGCCTGCATCATCTGCGCGCAACTGGTGATGATGGTGGTGGCCTGGATGGTCGGCCGGGCCCTAAGCCGGGGCATCGGCCGCAAGCCGATCTTCCTGCTGGCACTCGCGATCCTGCCGGTCCGCGGCGTGCTGTTCTCGTTCGTCTCCGATCCATACGGCGTCGTCGCGATCCAGCTTCTCGACGGGGTCGCGTCCGGCATCTTCGGCGTCATCGCGGTCATCGTCGCGGCCGACCTCACCCGCGGCACCGGACGTTTCAACCTGATGCAGGGCGTGGTGGCGCTGGCGGTCGGGATCGGCGCCTCGCTGAGCAACGTGATCGCCGGCTACGTCGTGCAGGGTTTCGGCTATCCGGCGGGCTTCCTGGGTCTGGCCGCGATCGCGCTGTGTGCGCTCGTGTTCTTCGCGTTCCTGATGCCGGAGACCGGGCAAGGCACGGTGGCCTGACCGTGCTGCAATCCCTCGGCGGCGCCTCGCATGTGTGGACCTGGGCTGTGGCGATCCTCGCCACGGCCGGTGTGATCCTGCGCCCGTGGAAGCTGCCTGAAGCGATCTGGGCGGTGCTCGGCGCGGTGGTCCTGGTGCTGACCGGGCTGCTGCCCTGGCAGGCCGCGCTGCACGCCGTGGGCGAAGGCACGGACGTCTACCTGTTCCTGATCGGCATGATGCTGCTGAGCGAGGTCGCGCGGCGGGAGGGGTTGTTCGATTGGCTGGCCGCCTTGGCCGTGCGCCGCTCGGACGGCTCGGCGGTGCGGCTGTTCCTGCTGATCTACCTGGTGGGCACGGTGGTGACCGCGTTCCTGTCCAACGACGCGACTGCCGTGGTGCTGACGCCAGCCGTGTTCGCGGCCGCCAAGGCGGCCAAGGCGGAACCCCTGCCCTACCTGTTCATCTGCGCCTTCATCGCCAACGCGGCGTCGTTCGTGCTGCCGATCAGCAACCCGGCCAATCTGGTGCTCTATGCCGGCCACATGCCGCCGCTGCCGGCTTGGCTCGGCAGCTTCCTGCTGCCTTCCGCCCTGTCGATCGCGGCGACTCTCGCGATCCTGCTGCTGTTGGAGAGAACCTGCCTGCGCGAGACGATCGACAGCGACATCGCCCAGCCGGACCTTTCCGCGGGCGGCGTGACGGCCGCGGTCGGCATCGGGGTAACGGCGCTGGTGC